>CAIRMS010000223.1 GCA_903879765.1 uncultured Flavobacteriales bacterium | reverse complement strand
GATATTAATTTTAATTTTTTAATCTATGAAAACAAACGCTGAAATCTTAAATGCCATTCCTTCTGAAATGGATTTAGAAACGTATTTTAATTCCCTTACTATTTTTGAAAAACGCGAGTTAATCAATGAGCTAGAAGTCTGTAAAGGTCATTTCTCAAAGGATAACAGCCTGAAAATGCGCCTTGCCATATTTTCTTATGTGTGCTCTTTTTTGTGTTATTTCGGGGTGAGAGAAGATTGGTTTATATACTATTTAATTGGCATAAATGTCCCATTAAGTATTTTCTTATTCATGGGTATTCAAAATACAAAAAAATACGAGAAAGTAATTGAAAAATTAGAACGTAGTTTGGCTAAATAAAGGTAAAAAAACACAAGTGTGGATCTGTGCGTCGGCTCCTCATTCAGCAGCAGAGCGGTGGACTGCTTTCGAGATTAATCTCCCCGAATAAGTGTGATAAACCCTTGCTTCTTCACTTCCGTTCCACCAAGCATCACGCCGGTTAAGACATAGAAATAAACGCCATCTGTGTGTGGTTTTCCATCGGTGGAAATCCCATCCCAAACAGCAACACCGGATTGATCCTCGAGTATACTGACCAAATTTCCCCATCGATTGAAAATGGAAATGTTATAAGACTTAAATGACGGATAAGGCAGGACAACAAAATCGTTAATTCCATCGCCATTCGGTGTAAATACGTTCGGAACCCAAATATCTGGATCGCTCACAAAAACGGTCGTTTCGTAGGTAGAAACACACCCTAATTGATCCACAACTGTGAGTGAAATAACGTAGGATCCACCTTGTGAGAAAGAAGTGGAAGGGGCTGTATTGTTGTTCCATGTGAAAGATGAATCACTGTCTAAATTCCACGTCCAACTGACAATCGGTGCATTCGTAAAGGTGGATTGATCATTAAAATCGATTACACCGTTGATATTAGCATACACTGGATTCGGTACAAAAAAAGCATCTAAATCGTCATCATTTACCGTAATTGGGTCTAAAGGAATTAAGATTTGACAACCAACAGAATCAAATATGGTAATTGACGGCTGATAGGTTCCCGGGGTATCGTAGATGTAATTAAAATTCAAGGAATCAGAATAAATTGTCCCATCTCCTAAATTCCAAACCAAACTATCAATATTTGAAGCATTATTCAAAGAAAATTCGGCACCCTGTGCGCAAATGTTCGCATTTTGAAGGTAATTTGGTGTACCCATCGGTCCACCAATGGAAATGTAATCTAGGACTGTAGTATCATCTGTACATCCAAATTCATCGGTTACGATAAAGTTCAAATCAAAGGTTCCATTGGTTACAAGCGTATTTGATGGATTTTGTAAAATGGAGTTGTTTCCATTTCCAAATGACCAATTCCAACCAGTGATATCCCCATAGGAAAACGATGAATCTTGAAAATTACAAAAGATAGGTGGACAATCGTAATCTCCGTTTGCATTTGGCACGGCTCCAGTGAAATAGAAATTCGGAATGGCAAGAGGTGTGGACATAATCAAGCTGCGATTCATGGTGTCTTTACAGCCATTTCCATCCGTTGTTATCAGTGTTAGTATGTGTGAATTGAACAATAGTCCGTTGTTCGGATTGGTCAAGGTAACGAGTGTGTCTGTGCTTGTTCCAATCGTTGTCCCATTGAGGATCCATTGGAAACTTAAACTCCCCGTTCCAGTGGATTGATTGATGGTGACATTCGTGTCCAAATCACACAAGATGCTATCTATCTCGAAATCACTTGTTGGCTTTGTAATAGTGATCGTTACTCCGGCAGGCAGAGACGAACAACCAAAAATATCTGTCGCAATAATTGTTGCGGTATATGCACCTTCCCCAAAGAAGGTATGTACAATTGGCTGATTTACGTTATTCGTGACTAGGGTAGAGTTGTCATCCGAAAAACTGGTACTGAATGAACTGAGTGGCAGTCCATTTGACAGACTAAAAGACGTATTGGTAAAAGGAACGGTGTATGGCGAACAACCACTGTAACTATTGGCCAGAATTCCAGCGATTGGTTTATTCACAACCTTCACATTCTGGGTAGCAGTGGATGAACAACCCACACTATTGGTCACTATGTGGGAAATGGTGTAATTTCCCGGAGCGGGATAGGTATATGTTATATTGGGTGCATTATTAATGAACTGACCATTCCCCATGTTGTAAAACCAATTATTTATTGGATGTGATCCTGTGGCTCCACTCCAAGAAGTACTGATGTCTGTTAAATTAATCGCTGTGCCGTTGCAAACAGTGTCGTTCGACATGGTGAACTGACTTGCGATTTGGGAAATAGTGATGGAGGTTGTGATGCTATCTGAGCAACCCGTTGTGTAATTGTAAATGACTTGTTCAATGTTATATGTACCATAAGTCGAATAGGTATGACTGGTATTGCCGCCATTGGGGACATCGAGTTGCGCATTGGTGAAATTAACATTCGGTGTATTGTCAAAGAACTCATATCGCATGGCGACATTATCAGAAAGTACTCCATGAATGGAATTATCATCAATTCCCACAGTCACAGGAAAGGAGCTTGGATTACAAAATAGAAATGAACTCGGTGTAAATTGGGCTATTGGCGCCAGAATATACACGGCATCCTCAACAATAAAAGTGTCCTTGCATCCCCGAAAGTCAGCAATAAACGTTACATCGAAGTAGCCAGTGTCCGATTCGAATTGGTGGGTTGGATTTTCTTCAATGGATGTCCCATCCCCAAAATCCCAAAAATAAGTCACTTCATTGGCTGTGTGTGGCACAGAAATATACGTGGAACTCGTAAATATCACATCTTCATTAGAGCAGGCAATTAATGGCGTGTAGGTAAAACTTACGGAGTCGATGTGTCCAACTGTGACATAATCATTTTTTATGATGGTGTCTGTACAGCCAGATTGTGTGGTGATGATTAATTGAACATCATACACGCCAATTTGATACGTTTGTGCCGGTGGAAAATGACCATTGAATGTTTGACCATTTCCAAAGTTCCATTGCCAAGAAACGATGGGATTCGATGGCGTAAAAGACGTATCAATGAAATTGACAACGAGTGGATCACATCCAGCTGTGTCAGGCGCATAGAAACCTGCTTGGACATTCGTTATATGAATATAGTCATTAAGCGTGGTAATCCCCATACAGCCTGCAGCAGTTGTAAGTGTCAGCGTAACATCGTAAAAGCCACTTTGATTGTATATATGCGGTGGTGGAGTTAATCCCGTGTAGCTTTGACCATCCCCAAAATTCCAAACATAGGTACCTGGTATCGTGGTTGTGCTGGTAAATTGAATCGATCCAGGAGCACAGTTTGAGGTTGGATTCGCGCTAAAAATCGGATTGGTATTTGCTTGAATCGTGATGGGCTGCGTAATGGTTGAGGTACATCCAGAACTCGTATTTTGCGAGGTGAGTTGAACGGTATAGGTTCCAGGTGCATTGAATGAGAAGGAAGGATTCTCCAAAGAACTTGCTCCTTGCGTTCCGAAATTCCAATTCCATGCATTGGCTCCTGCCGTTGAATTATCTTGAAACGAAATGACTTGTCCTACGCATCCGAAAGTTGGAGCGGTGATGCCCGCTTGGAAATTTGCGACTTGAATGGATTGCGTACTTGTTGCAACACAGGAGGTGTTGGTGTTCGTTACATTTAAGGTAATCGTGTAATTTCCAGCAGAATTATAGGTGATATTAGGTGGATTAGCAGCACTAGAATTTTGACTATTTCCGAAATTCCATGCATTGCTAAAATTCGCGCCGCTTGAAGAACTATTCACGAACGATAAAGTCAGGGGTACGGTGCATCCCAATCCGTTTACAGAAAACGCAACAATGGGTAATGGATTCACAGTAACATAGGCTGTTTTTATTTCAGCGTCCACGTTGCCAATTGAATTTGTCACTACCAAAGTAACAGTAAATGTCCCAGCTGTACTGAATGCGTGAGATGGACTTGTTTGCGTTGATAATGCGCCATCACCAAAGTCCCAAGCACTGGATACAATTGCACTCGCACCATTGGGTGTTGAAGTATTTGTGAAATTGACGGGTACTCCCACACAAACTACCAAGGGATTTGCGCTAAAGTTGGCTGTAGGAGTTTGGGCACGTGAAAAAAACGTAAAAGCAAAAAAGAGTACAGCAAGAAATAGACGCATGTAGTAGTTGGTCGGTTTAGGTAATTTCCTAAACGCAAAAAAACCACTTAAAGTTGCTTAAATTAAGATTTTAAGTAAAAACTTTTTCTGACAAGAACGAACAATGACGCAAAGGGATATCTTCGTAACATGAAATACATCAGTCTCTTTATTTTTTGGCTTGCTCATTTAGCTTATGCTCAAACCTTACAGATTGCGTTTGGGTCGTGTTCCCATCAGGACCAGTCCTTGCCAATTTTACGCAACATTGGAGATTTAAAACCTGATTACTTCGTTTACTTGGGTGATAATATCTATGGAGACACAAGGGATTCGAACGTTCTTAAAAGTAAATATGAACAGCTTGGTAAGAATCCTAATTTCAGGTACTTAAATTCACAAACCACCATATTAGCAACGTGGGATGATCATGATTTCGGTGAAAATGACGCTGGAAAATACTATCCGATGAAAGAAGTTTCAAAGCAACTTTTTCTTTCCTTTTTTAATGAGCCCAAAAATTCTGATCGCTATAAACATGAGGGAATTTACACATCCTATTCCTTTCGGAAAGGTTTTAAATCGATCCAGTTGATTTTATTGGATACGAGAACTTTCCGCTCAGATTTAGCGCGGTTTGATGCTGAAATCCACACAAAAGATTCCAGTTTTTTTTATGATTTGGATTATGTTCCAAATGGAAGTGCGGACTCAACGATGTTGGGAAATGAACAATGGAAGTGGTTGAAAAAACAATTGCTTAAAAAAGCCGATATTCGAATTATTGCAAGTTCAACGCAATTTGGACATAGTTATAATGGATATGAATCATGGAATAATTATCCCCACGAAAAGAATCGGATGTTTCAACTGATTCAAGAGACAAAAGCAAATGGCCTTCTATTTATCTCTGGAGATGTGCATTATGCGGAATTGTCACAAGAGGATGTTCCTGGAATGTATCCAATGTATGATTTAACGGCTAGTGGAATCTCTCAATCTTGGCATTTCGCCACTCCAAATACAAACCGAATCCAAGGTCCTGTGATGGAAAATCATTTTGGATTACTAAACATTGATTGGAAACAAAAAACACTTGGGCTTTCCATCATTGATGGGACAAATACAGTGAGAATAAATCAAGTGATTCCTTGGCGGACCTTACGATTTCCTAATTGAAAATACGGAGGTATTTATCACACACTGGATAAGGTTTAATGGCTTTCAAAATTTCTTCCTGGTGTTTTTGACTCATGAACGATCGCACATTATTCAGTTCCTTTTTATCCTTGCGCCACAAATAAAATTCCTGTCGATTTGGAACAATGTTCGTCCGGAAGAGGTAATGCCAATTCAAAGAGGCAACAGACAGTCCCGTGTTGAAATTGGTAATTTGATTGTTATTTATCGAAATCACTTTTCGGTTCGTTGGTATTTTCGACAAAAGACTGAATCCAGTATAGTTTTTACGCCATTGAGTCCAAGAAGCATGTTTGTCTAGATGAAGTAATTCTAGGATGCTTGGAGCAATATCAATGTTTGAGGTCAACAAAAGGCGATTTGCTTTCAGATTCTTCACTTGTGTATCGTTCAAAAACTTTTTTGGGATGTAAGCAAATAAAGGAATGGAGATGGTTTCGGTATAATTTGTTTCTGCATGACCGAGATTTCGATGTTCCATCAACGATTCACCATGGTCGCTCACGAAGAAAATGGCCGTATTCTCGAGCAGATTTTTCGAACGAAGGTCTTCGAAAAGTTGTCCAAGAAGTTCATCCTGGTAACGAACGGCATTGTCATAGCTGTCACTAAAGTTATTATTCCATCGTTCAAATTTTTTGGGAACATGAAAAGGAAAATGAGTTGTATTCAATTGAATGACCCCAAAGAATGGTTTTTCATTTTGCTGTACTTGTTTCATGGCCACATGTATTGTTTGGGCATCATTGATTCCTAGGTCATTGAAAAAGGGCAATTTTGAAACGTCTTTATTCCAAACATAGTCAATCGCAGCTTTCTTGTAAAATTGATCAAATCGATACCATTTCAAGGTGTGGGACGATAAGAAAAATGTGCGGTAATTCAATTGCTTGCCCATTTCAAAAATCATTGGTTGATGGTAAAGCACGTTAGAATCTTGATAAGGTCCAATTCCGGTCATGATTCCTGGAACAGCAAGCATCGTTGTTGAGGCAATGCTTAAAGGCTGATCAAATTGATAAAAGGAATTGGAATGCTTTTTTGCAAAAGCCATGAGCCTTGGTGTAGTTTGGCGCTGATGTCCATATAATTGCAAGCTGTTTTTTCGGAAACTTTCAAAAATAACAACGATGATGTTTAGTTTCTTGTTAGAATTGACTTTCGGTAATTGTGCCGGCTGATGAACGGAAAGCCCTTTCCCTTTAAAGTTCAAATGTTCATCCCAGCTGAAGGCATTTCGTTGCACACAAGCGGCAAAGTTTGTGTCAACGGTTGCACATTGATCAAAGCGTTGGTGTTTTGAAATCAACACTTCGAATAAAATGAGTTGAACAATGGATAATCCCAGAATAACCTTTCCATCTATTCTTGGAACATGATTTTTAACGAACCATCGAATAAAAAACAACATGGAAATGGATCCAACAATAAAGAAAAGAATTTCCTTCCAGCCACTAACGTCCCGAATGATCATGAGCGCACTTTTGGGCTCTGTTTTGAAGTATAATAGTGTGTAATAATTTGGGAAAATGCCATTCAGCGAGAAAAAGGCATAGGATCCAATGTAGGAGAAAAATAAGGGGATGAAAACGAATAGTGAAATACTAAAAAACAAAAAACGTTTTGTTTCGGTCAGTTTTAAAATCAACATCAATAAAACGAGAAATCCGATGGATAAAAGGACGGAAAACGAATAAAACAACAATTGATTTCGACTGTATAAGGTCAGAAGTTCACCTCGAAAGAACAAATCCATCCCAATAAAAATAATGGGAATAATAGAAAGTTTAAGAATCGACTTCATGCGGTAACGACTGCGCTACGGAGTTTATTTCGGGAAAGCCGTTTCCATCTCAGGGAAGAAAACATAACCCATGATTAGTGGATTGAAAACAAAGTATTGACATTTGACCAATTCACCATTTGGTAATTGACACCAGAACTTGTTCATATCCATGTTTTCCATTTCTCCGAATTCATTTCGCTGTGCTTCTTTCGTCGCAATTTTGAACATGCGTAATTTCGTTGACATCCCATTTTTCTCCCGCAATGAAAGCACACAAAATGGTGTTGTTTGTTTTAAACTATCGCATTGCTTTTTCGATAATTCGTAGTTTGCTAATTCAAAGTGAATGTTCTTATATCCCTGTAAATATCGGTAGATATTGAGCGTGTCGACATTGGGTATTTTTTTACCATTCTGTGTAAGTTTAAAGCGATTTCTATTCGCTGTAATGTTAAAATTACGGTAAGGTTCTTTCGGATATTTAATATCAACACGCGCAATTTCTTCCATTTCTAATTCGAAAATGTTCGTACAGGCCCATTTTCTAGGATCTGCAAAAAAACGTGGTTCAATGATGCCGGTCATTCCTTTAATTTGCATCATAACTGGTTTTGAACTTTTTCCATCTTCAGCGGTTTCCAATAACATGATTTGACCGTTATGGTCTTGCGCTGAAGGACCTATATACCAGGTTTTCGTCCATTCACCATCTTGGAAAATTTCAACTTTCGTGTGGCTTGCTGACATCAGTTTAATAAATTGCTTGTGACTATCTTTCGAGAGATAACCTTTCAGAGAGATGTTTCCAAGTGCTTCCAAAATATAATGTGCACTTGACTGCATAATACAACCGCCATCTTTATCGGTCCATTCATTTCCTTTTCTTACAAGAGTAAACGTGTTAGAAAAAGCATCTGAAATGATGATTTTTGAAACGGAATTGGTGTCTTTTACGGCGAATTCAATGTATTCTGAATCAGAAATACCGTCCTTGCGTGATAAATCGAAAGCAAACCAACCGAGAATAACTAGAACGGCCGCTAAGGAAATAAGGGTGATTATTTTTTTCATGTATTTTTTATTTTCTAGCGTAGCGTCTCGTGCGAATGAAGTTCATCAAGACACTTAACAAAATGATGATTCCTAAAGG
>CAIRMS010000222.1 GCA_903879765.1 uncultured Flavobacteriales bacterium | reverse complement strand
TGCTAGGAGTACCGCGATTGGTTCTGGTTTTGCTAACACTGCCGCGATTATGGCTGGCTGCCCTGATCCCAGTGGCAATGATTCAGCGCCTTAATCCATCATGTATTTTTCTGGTTAAATAATCCAGAATCTGAGGCGGATAAAAATGCATTGATTGCCGGTTTGAATACCTTAAGAGCAATCCCTACCATTCAAAGCATGCATGTAGGCGTTTTAGCTTCCACTGAAAAACGTGACGTAGTGGATACCTCTTGGGATGTATCTGAAATCATGTTTTTTCACGATGCTGCTGGCCAAAAAGTCTATCAAGATCATCCCTTACACATGGAATTTGTTAAAAACTGTGCACACCTATGGAAAAAAGTATTGGTATATGATGCACAGGATGTGTAATTAATAAAATTAAAAGTTTGTAACCATCTATGTTTAGTTAGTAAGCTAATAATTACACCTTTTAGCTCAGGCTAAAGCTTAAAGCTGTTTTTGTCAAACGGCCTTCGTTTCCATATCATTTTTTCAAATAAGAATTTCTGTTCATTTTCTTTAAAATGTTTAATTACCTATTTAATTCATAATTTTGATTTTATTTTTTGTCAAATGAAGCAAATCGGATACTTTCTCTACGTTGTCATTTTTACGTTAATTGCCCTAGAGATTGTTTTACATATTTACAATCCTATTCCATTTCGTTTGAAAGGAGATAAAATTGTCTTGCCGATACACCAGCAATATTCCTTCACCAATGCGTATCCAGATTATGACTCATTAATCATTCATAATAAAAACTCATTGGGCTATCGAGGGGAAGAAATGCCTGCAGATTCTTCATATACCAAACTAATTGTGGTGGGTGGAAGTACGACTGAGTGCTTTTTTGTCACTGAAAATAAGGCGTGGCCTCAGGTATTCCAACAAGAGACCCGTCGGGCTAATCCTAAATTCTGGGTCAATAATGCGGGACTAAATGGCCATTCGACTTTCGGGCATCTTATTTTATTGAAGGATATTATCGTCAAGCAAAAACCTGATTATGTGTATTTTCTGGTGGGCGTCAATGACATGGATCGCAGCGATTTAAATGATTTTGATGGGCGATATTTAAAAGGAACTTCGGTGAACATGGAAAAAAACAGTTGGTTTAAAAATGCCTTTTTAACCCTATCGAACAATAGCGAGGTGTTTAATTTAATCTACAATGTATCCAAAGCCGTCAAAGCCCGCAATCAAAAAATATTTGTGGATCAAAAAGTTATTTTGAAAAAATCAGATTCGTTGGCCTTAAGCTCAACGGCTTCTACTAAGGTGTTGGATGCTCAGAAGAAATTAGTGCCGGCATACCAACAAAGAATACAATCCTTGATCGATGTATGTTTGCAACATAAAATCAAGCCTGTTTTTTTAACGCAACCCTTACTTTATGGAGAAGGAATAGATCCCAAAACAGGAATTAATTTGGCCACACACCGAGTTTCTGAAGTGATGAATGGGGAGTTGTATTGGAAAAAATTGGAACTATATAACGATGCTACGCGCAAAACTTGTCTGGCAAATAAAGTAGATTTGATTGATTTAGCGTATTTGCTTCCCAAAAACTCAGCCTATTTTTTCGACGAAATGCACTTCTCAAACGAAGGTTCCATCCAAGTAGGTAAAATCATTTCAGCTCAGAGTCAGAAAATTTTAAAATTCAAATAAGCCTTCACACCACTTATTTTAATTAATTTTGCGTTGACTTAATTCATTGCTCTTGAAAATATTAGGAATTTCTGCTTTTTACCATGACTCTGCTGCTGCTTACATAGAGGACGGTAAAATTATTGCAGCAGCTCAAGAAGAGCGATTCACTCGAAAAAAGCATGATCCATCATTTCCCACCCATGCAGTAAAATTCTGTTTGGAATATGGGGGTGTCAGCTTATCTGACTTAGACGCTATTGTTTTTTATGATAAGCCATTGCTCAAAATGGAGCGCTTATTAGAAACCTATTACGCGTTTTCACCCAAGGGCCTTCGTTCATTTTTAATGGCAATTCCTGTTTGGTTAAAAGAAAAAATGTTTCTGAAACGGATATTGTATCAGGAACTTTTGGCCATCGAATCGTTTGATAAAAAGAAGGTTAAATTATTATTTCCGGAGCATCATTTATCCCATGCGGCCAGTGCATTTTATCCATCTCCTTTTGAGGATGCTGCGATTTTAACTTTAGATGGTGTGGGTGAATGGGCTACGGCATCGATCGGGCATGGAAAAGGAAATTCGATTAAGATTT
>CAIRMS010000221.1 GCA_903879765.1 uncultured Flavobacteriales bacterium | reverse complement strand
CTACTTTTCTAAATTGCTTAGAAAATGCAAAAGGTATCATCATTGCAACTACTAACTTCATCACCAATCTAGATGATGCTTATGACCGAAGATTTCTTTTCAAATTGGAATTACAAAAACCAAATGAAGAAGTCAGAATTAAACTTTTGAAAAATAAAATTCAATCTTTAACGGATGATCAAACCAAAGCATTGGCACAAAACTATGAGGTAACAGGAGCACAAATTGAAAATGTCCTTCGAAAAAGCGAAATTAATTTTGTGCTCTACGGAGAACAAGCAGATTATTCAACGATTCAAGCATATTTCGAAGAAGAGATTTGTTTACAGCATAAAACACAAACAAAAATTGGTTTCTGAAAAGCAACCGCTATTATTAATTAACGTATTTAAATTAAATCAAAAACAACATGCAACTATTACTAGATTATTTTAAAGTAGAAATCACAAACCCTCCAATTTTTATCATTGGAAATAGAGCGAAGTCAATTTTCAATGATTTGAATGTGGAAAAATTTAAAAACAACCAATTAATTTTCATTCAACATCTAGATCAAAACCCAGTAAACGAAAGTTATTTCACAAGTTATGATCACCAAAATTTTTTGAACATTGACTTGAACTTTATGAATGATTGTGAATACAATCAAGAGTCATTGACGATTCAATTACAACGTTTTTTTGAAGCCAATAAACATTTCGTTACGTTAACAAAAATGAATGTTGTATTGAGTTTAGATGAATTAGTTGGTCAATCTTTTATTGAATCTTTGATTATCGAACAACAGAACTATCCTCTTGAAATGAATCTTTATGTTAAAGAGCCAAAGCTATCGTTTTCCAACGTCAAAATTTCTGTCGAGTACTATCTTCAAAGAGCACTAGCCCATTTTAAAAACGTATTTTCAATAGGATCGACAAATGAAGATAAATTATACACAATCCTAAACAACTAATAAAATGGAACAAGAAATACACTATTTATTAGTTGAACTTTTTAAAAGATATGCTAAAAAAAGAAATTTTTATATCAAAAGTTGTTTTCATGGGAATGAATATTCCTATTCGGATATTGAACAAGACTTTTATTTAAAACTGTTTAATGAATTATTAAAGGACCAAAGTAAAATAGATAAGATTCAAGACGAATCTTACTTTAATCGTTCACTGCAAAACTTCATAATTAATTTTTTTAGAAAAAATAGCGCCGAAAATAAAATTTTATCTTTCCATGAAAATGAGTTGTTTGACAATGTAATTTATAAACATGTTATTTCAGAAGTGGAAGTAAATTCCGAATTAATAATTTATTTGTCCAGCTTGATTGATGCTTGCCATTTGAATGAAATTGAAATTGAAATAATAACACAACACTTTTTTAACAACGTTGAATTTGTAGTATTAAATCAAGTTTTCAACCATTCAAATACTCAACAAAAAACAGCACGACTGATTGAACGATTACGCAAGGAATTCAAACAAATTCAAAACGAAAATCCGGATTTTGATATTGTAATAATAAATGATTTAATATGAGAAAATTTGAATTTAATGAGTTAACTCTAAACATGATACATCAGTTATATCAAAATGACAATCATTTTATAAATCATCTTTTTAAAGAAGGTGTTTTAATAAAGTTTATAAAATTGCATTTTAATAACAAACCGATTTTTATCAATTCAACTTTTAATTGGAAAACAAATGAAAGTTTAGATTTAGATGCTTTAAATGACATCAATTTACTTGTAATGCAGGAAATTATTTTACCAACTTTTAGATTACACATTAGCTGTGGATCACCTATTAACGCTTTTGGATTGTTAAAGATCTGGATCAAAATTTTAGCTTCAAACAATGTTGTTTACCTAACCAATTGCCTTTCAAAAGATTTTGTTTTTCAAGCAAATCCAGATGATATGCAAACTCATATTGACCAAGTACAAAGAGAAATAAGCCAGAGTCCATTAATAAACCTAATTTTCAAAGAAAATGAATGAAATAGCATTAAAAAAAAAGTCTAACGCATTGGCAAATGTGATAATTAGTCTAAGTCAAAACTATCATGCAACAAACGATGAAGAAGAGAAGAGTCAAATTTCGATAATTATTGGCGCTGGACTGTTCTATTTACCAACTTCTAAAGTTTTGTGTACTGGACTTATCAGTAGAGATGCTTTAATGTCTTTGCAAAATAATCCTAAAAACAGTTTAGTTAAAGAGCATTGTTTTCCTAGAAAAGTAGCAGCAAACGAGTTATTAACTGTTCATTTAAATGGGTTAAGAAATGACCGTACATTATTGTCACGTTTGTATACCGGAAGATTTGGCAAATATCATGTTGTGACAAAACAAGAAAATCAAATATTAAAAAGATATCAAAAATTAGGTGTTTTTGAATCTGAAATTGATAGTTATGACAAAGCAGGAATTGAGCTTATTGATCTGAAAGATGTTCAAAATGATCATTTATTCGATGAAATACCTGGTTTAGCTAAATATGTAAATAGACCGATACCGACGTTAAATGCAAATTAAGATTACACTTTTTATTACACAGTTAGATTGAAATAACGGTTTTCAAAAAAGGTTTATTTTTTAGAGCGATATTCATTCGAACTACTTTTTAAAGTTATTTTCTCAATTGTTAATTTAACAGCAGATTTTCATTCCAAGGAATAGTTGTAGTTTATTATTCAGTTTAAAATCCAGTGTGTAAATAAAACAAGATATTTAACAAAATCAAGCTAAAAACTCCCACAGAATTTTCCAATAGAATAGTATGCTATTGTAAAAAATTCCGCTAATATCAAAGTTGAGGATCCTTTTTTGGGAAGCGCTCGCACAAGGTGGTTTACAAGTGGGAGAATCTGCCGAATGGAATATCCTGAAGGTGTTTTCGTGGAAGCGGAACACTTTAATTATAATGGCACCCGCGACAACTAATCCCTTCTTAGAACAAGAAAACGCAGTGATTTTAAAGTAGCTTTTACGTTGTAAATTTGTTTATACGAGCGGATACACTCGAAAAAAGGAAATGCAATTGAAGTTAGAGCAAAATCGCTTCATTAACCAAGGTTTTCGTAATCTGAAATTTCTCCCGTTTGTTGTTCAATCCATTCTGCATTTTCGTCGTGAAATTCTTTACGCGTTTTAGACTCATGGTCGTAAAGGAGCACGTATTCTTCGTTTTCTTCTTCAAGTAAACCAAGGTACTCATGCCCATTGCAGCCATGAAATAATTGTTCAATCCAGCGCCATCTGTTTTGATAAGTTGCAGGATGACTTCCGAATCAGCTTGGATTCCCTTTTCTCATATCAGCGCTAAAAAACGGTGCTGGTATGGTTGGATTCATCACTAAAGATGATCAAGAATCTCCTTCAAACGATTCAAATCACGAATAAGTACCGTGTTTTGTTTTGTTCCATTTCCCTTCAGCATGCCGATTTCCATTAATGAGGAGATGATGTTATGAGCACGCTCGTAATTTATGGTCATCATTCGCTGTATGTGTGAAGTACTTGAATCCTCCCCAGTTGCGATGATGTACGCTGCCCAGCCAATTAATCCATCGTATGGACCCACATTTGGAACCTCCAGATATACGTTGTTGGATTTAATTCTGATATCCTTTGAAACGAGTCCGGCCTTTTGAGCTCCTTTAAATAAATCAATTTTCTTTTTATAATAATCGTTTAAACTGTTTTCATCTGACCCTTTGGTTTGCGTTCCGTTTGAATTGCCTTTTTTGGCAAATTTAAATAAGAGAAAAATCACCAAAAGTCCGATTCCCCCATATAACATTGTTTGCATAATTTAAGTTTAATATTTCTGAATATTAGATAAACGTTCTTAATTTAACTGGTATTTGCCACTTTCTGAACTATTGAACCTAGCACTGTCAGTGGAAATGAATTCCTGAATGACGGCTTCAGCTTCCGCAACAAATGGTTCATCAAAAGCCTCTTCGTTCATGCCAATCAATCCCTTAGGCAATTCCGCAGTATTTTCCGGATGGATACTTCCTTTTACACGCCCATCGTAGATGTAGCGTAAATAAGTTGGTTCGAGGTGATTATTTTTCATGGTGATTAAAGTAAAGTCTTTCTCCTGCAACCGTTGCTAGAATTTCATCAATACTCATCTGATGGAACTCCTCTTTGAGCAATTGATTTTTCTGTTTTGCTAGGTTTTTCAATGCCTTACCTTCGGCAAAACGACGTAAGCTCTCTTCGTCGCTCACATGTAATCCGGGAACTTCGGTTGGATTTCCATGTTCATCTTTAGCGACCATGGTGAAATAACAAGAGTTGGTATGACGAATGATTCCCGTTTTAGGATTCAACGCTTCCACTCGAATTCCAACAATCATTGAACTCTTTCCCACATAATTGATGCGTGCTTTTAGACTCACTAAATCGCCCACTTCAATCGGACTTAGAAACTCTACACCTTCAACAGAAACAGTCACGACATATCCACTTGAATGTTTGGCCGCCGTCACATAGGCCACTTTATCCATTAAGGATAGTAGTATTCCTCCATGAACTTTTCCACCAAAGTTGGCGTAACTTGGAATCATTAACTCTGTTAATATTGTTTCGGAATCTTGTACTTTTTTAACCGACATATTAATGAATTTGAAGCACTTCTGGATAAGGAATCAATGCTTCGCATAAATGCCCACAATAGTCATTTACGATAAACGCAATTCCAATAATTAAGGCCGCGGCAACTAAGGATGAATTGATGCGCTTGTTTTTCATCTCTTCAATCTCATTCACTTTCGTCATTTGAAAAATGGTTAAAAGTCCACCAATGACAACAATCAATGTTGCTAAAATTCCTATGAGCGCAAATAATCCAATATAGGCGAATGAGGAACCTAATTTAGAAAGTTCTATTTCGCCGCTTGGATTTAATAAACGGATGGCGTTGACCGCTGGATCTACTACCGATGATAAAATCAAGGCACCACTGAAGATCACTCCCACTTGAAAAATACTCAAGGAGGTATTGTCGGTATCATCAATCTGATAATTGCGTTTTAAAAATCCTGTGATGATGCGGTACACTAAAAATAATCCTGCAAAGCCTACCACAAAGGCAATGATTAACTGTAAAATGATAATTGTGCTCATAGTTTAACGATTATAAAATAAAGTAATATCCCAATTTGACATGTTTTGGTTTTCGGGTGAAATCATTCCCAAACGGAATCCTTTCGCTGTCAATTCTGTGGCGTAATGTTTAACCCCATTGATTTCTTTGTAGGCCCCTGCTCCAACTGGCAGCCCAACGCCAACAATACTGTGTCCATAGGTTTCGCTCACCCAAACGGATGCGGAAATGCCTAATTTTTTCAAGATGGTAAATGCCAATAGACTTCTGGTATCGCAATCTCCCTTCAAGTTGTGTACGAACTCATAAGGCGATTGAACTCCCGCTGGAATATTTGGCAGACAGGGTTTGTTTTCACTGTGGTATTGCGTCATGAAATCTGAATTAGACGTAGCAACAGCGGTTTTACAATCCAAATCATGCACCAAGAAATAAGGGATTTCCTGGATGAAGGTAGTCACCATCTCTGCACTCTTTATTGGTGAAAGTTGCTTTTCTTCGATTCTGTTTTTGAAGAGTTCAACGAGACTGTCCAACTTGCTTGCATCATTTGACTCCAATTTTTGATACAATTCAGTATAAAACTCCACACTCGAATTGGTCGTTATCCCCTGAAATGCTTTCGCGTGAAATTGTTGACTATCAAAAAAGGATAGACTTGATGTGTTATAAGACACTTGATAAAAATTCCTAAAGAAATCCCACCATTCCACATGTTTTTCAGTTAACAAGTCGTTACCATCCGTTTTCTTCGGGGGTGAAATTTTAATAGTACCATCTTTCTTTTCGGTCGTTCGTTTATCATCCTGCGATTTAGGCAACCATTGAAACAAAAAGAACGCGGCTAATCCAAAAATAAATAAGGAAGCTAACAAGCCAAGACACGCTTTTCGGAAATAACGGTAAAAAGCAATGGCGCCGAAAATAATGAGACTCGGGACAAAGAGTGCTGGAAATTTCCACAAGCATAATAGTAGCCAAATCAACATGAACCAACGCCATTTGCGATTTCCCTTTGGACTCATGGTCAAGGGTTGCTGAACGGGTGCAATCGATGTGGAGTCATTCAAGTCTTCATTGATCGACCAAATATTCGTCACCTTTGTTTCACTTTCCTTTGGCTCAGTGATTGGATTCGCCACAACTTCAGTCGGTTCAGCAGGAGTTGCCGCAAGAACTTTTGGTTTTTCTGGTTGCAAGTGAATTTGAAAATAAATACTTCCCTTTGCTTCTCTGAATCCACCAAACCATTCCTTTCCGTGTTCAAGGAATTCGATTCGTTTCATAACAACTTCCTGCAATTCTTCCTGCAATTGAAATTGTTCATTTAACGGAATGATCAAATGTGTTCGTTTTCTCCAGACTGGAAATTGCAATTTCACGGCTTGAATCCACGGAAAATCTTTTTGAGAAATCAGTTTTGGCCAGCGAGAAACCCATTGCCTAGAGAAAAATAAATTCTTGTATGGTTTTAGTTTTTTTCTATACCAACTGTTACTCGTTTGCAACTCCCAAGCATCATACGTTTCAAGTGACTCAACATTGGTGATCTTAATTTGTTCCCATTCAATTTCGTTGAATTGATGGAAAGGCAAACTAGCTCGATCACGTGTATGAAAGATTCCGTTGAATTCGGCTTTGTAATATTTTATGTACGGATTCGCCATTATTCCTGATGCCTTTCCTCCCTCGTTCGTGTTGTTTTCGTTGTATTGGATTGCGAAAGTTTCACTTCTACCCTTCGATTCATTGCGCGACCTTCCGCCGTTCTATTTTCGGTTATCGGTTCAGACTCTCCTTTTCCTGTGGCCTTAATGCGCCATCCTTGGACACCATTTTGGATTAAGTATTGTCGTACTGCTTCTGCACGTCCTTTAGATAATTTGCGATTTGCGAGCGCATCTCCGTCGCTATCGGTATGTCCAATGATTTCTGCTTTAATTTCCTTGTTCTCCAGCAAATAAGCAGCCAATTGATTCAATTGAGGGATGGATGAGCGCAATAGAATGGCTTTGTTTTTCTCAAATTGAACATTTGGCAAGCTCAACATCTTCACAGTTGTATTCGTCGTTTCATCAACATATGTGACAGTATCCACTTTGGAGTTTTTCTCGATGTAAATAGTGTCATGCACAATGCGTTCCACAACCCGATCATCATTCTGTTGGGCATTGTCAGCTCCGCCAAAGAATAAGAATTTAAGCAACCAGGCTAAAAATGCAAGAGAAGCCAAAAGACCAAAGATTCCACAACCGAAACGTTGACAACCTACTCCACTACATCCACTTGGAAATAGTGATGGAAGACACCCATTTGGTTCGTTTCCAATAAAATTGGCTCCAAAAATACCTCTGGTAATCGAGTTAATCCAATTTTTCAACCAGGTATTAAATCCAAAAAACTTGGATGTACATCCGCGAGAAGAATGAAAACAACCTTGACGTTCTAGCGCCAATGCACGGCTGACATCTGAATCTGCTTTTTCAAAAACTTCGGTGCCTTTTTCATCAATTTGTTGGATTCGTTTTAAAACCACCGGTCCACTTATTCGTCCATGATTGGTCCCATTGGCATACGCCATAAAACAATCGTGAAGGTATCTTGGGGGAACACGATCTAGTGTCAATTCGTTCCAATGGATTTCATGTTCCTTTAACAGTACTGGATCTCGTTCCAAGCCCATAAACAACACATCCGCATACATTCGCTTGCCGTCAAGCGCATCTGACTGATTAAAATATTCTACAATAATTCGATCATCGATGCGTATGTAGGGTGATTCTTGATGTGCTTGTTGAAAGGAAAGAAATTCCTCTTCGCTAATGACCTCAGCTGCATGCAATTCGAAGGTTGGTTCCAAACGAATGTGACTCAAAATCCTACGGTGTTCATTTCCCAACTCTTTGTTGTAATGAGTGACGAATTGGGAACGCAGAATTCCTTTGTAATATGTTACAATCGTTTTCAAGGGGCTACTTCCATTTTAGGTTCATTTGGAAGAGTTGTTTTCTCTTTCCAGGATTTCCACGTAACATTTTCGAGCGGTTTCAACACGGACTCTTCCACTAGATAGGGGTGGTTTTTCGTTAAAAACTTCAGGTTCAATGTATCCACTTGAAGTCCCTTGGATTTCAGGACTTGTTTCGCCTCTTGTTGCAGCGTATTGAAATCGCTTGTGATGATGGATTCAAAATAGGCATTCACCGATGGTACATATTGGTAATTCGGGTTCCGCATTAAACGAAATAACAAGAAATGCGGGACAATAAATAATCCAAAAACAAGGAACGTAATCAAGCGGAAAGAAGCATACTGCATCGACCGTACAAACAGTTTCATGGTAAAAAACTCATGACTTACTTTTTCCTCATACCAATTCATTCGATCATTCATCTCGACATCCGCTGCAAATTGCTTCGTTTGTACTTGATATGCGCGTTCAGACTCCTGGTACCGTAATAATGCTTTTTCTCGCAGTTGTTCGTTGTAGCTGGTTGCATCAGTCCAATTGGAAAGAACAGTTAGTGGGAAAATGATCACAAATGCCAATAATCCCAAATACAATAAACGAAAGAAAATGGTGAAACCCGGAATTGCAACATTCGTATTCCAACGTATGGTCTTCAATCTAGACCTAAAAGTGACTAGAGCCAATTTGAGTTTGGTCCATTTTTCTAACCACGTTGTTTTGATCACATTTTCGTTTAACTGACGGATAAATTTTATTTCTGGTTTGATTAAAATCAATGAAAACCTGAAAATACTGATGAGAATATAGGTTCCCAATAGTGAAATTGGAACCGCGAAATAGATGCGACCGGAAACAAATAATCCGATGACAAATGTCGAAATCATAGCCAATATTAAGATCACCAAAAATGAGAACAAGACTAATTTTATGCTTCCTTTTTCGGTTGCACTAGCTTGATGATAGCATTTCGGTTCTAAGCCTAATAGCGATATGGCAATTGCGTCTGTCAAGGTTGTTACGCCGTTGGATTTTCGTTATCAAAGAACTTCTTAGGATTGGCCTTAATTTCTTTCATTTTTTCAATTTCCCATTCTTCAATCACCTGTTTATTTAAATTCACTTGACTCTTCATTTTCTCCTCTCGATCCGCTTTGGCGCTTTCATAATCTAAGTAGGTGTATTTTTCCATGTGTAAAACGCCAGATGCACTTTCGTAAAGTTTTGTTTCTGAAATGACCCCAGCTTCTACTTGCAAAAGTTTATTATAGTTTTCTACCATGTAATCATATGGTCCTTTATTTAACATCATTTTAAAGAAAATCGGACCCATTTCGATGCACAAGAACACACCTAAAATCAACCAAGGAATCCAACCACCAATTTCATGTGATATTTGAATGCGTTTCAACAATCCATCATAACCATGTGAGCGTGTTTCATTTTCCTTGTATGCTTCTCTCAAATCATCTGAATTACGGTTAATTTGACCGTCTGCAAAATCCAATTGCTTTCTCCAAGAACTTACTTCTGCTGATTTTAATTTGATAAACTTGTCCTTATCAGCTCTTTTCGTCTCGATGTCAGCTTGCATTTTTTTAGCCACTGGACCAAAACCATACGCACGTTTATCCTGCATTTCAAGCTGCTGACGTGTTACGAGTTGATCAATTTCATCATCATACACTTTTAGTTCCTTTTCATAGGATTGCAACTTCTTCTCGTATTCTGCTTTATCTTTCTCCAATTTGGCCACCTTTTGTTTAAAAAGTATGTCTGTTTGTTGATTCAATTTTTCCGCGTATTCCTTTTGATAAGCACTTAATTCAGAATCAATTTCCGATTCTAAAATTTTAATCTCAAGCGGTGCGGAAATCGCCAGACCTAGAATTAAAGCAATGATGATTCTTGGAATCGCTTGTCCAAACTCCTTCAAGGTTACTTTATCTGTCCCATCACCTTTACCCGTCGATGAAACGATAAAGCGGTCTAAATTTAGAATGATTAGGCCCCATACTATTCCAAAAATTCCAGATCCTATCAACGCTCCCCAACTAAACGTATCATGAATGGCATTATTTTTCGGGCCAAAAATCGTGTAAAATGCAAATCCACCAGAAAAGGCAGCTAATAAACCTGTACACAAAACAATCCCCCCAATTCCAGCATACTTTACGCGGTCTTGCATGGGTGATTTACTTAAAAAATGTTCATCAGCTCCAGCGCACCACCAAAGGTGCTTAGTTATTTTACTAACGGATTGTAGATAAGTAGGATTTTCCATGAGTTCTTATTTATTATTATCAATGAGGCGTTGTTCTAATTCGGTCCAAGGAAGTTGAATCGATGGCATCGGTGTAATCGTTTTTGATTGACTAAATTTCGTTAAAAAAAGTGGATGAATTGAGTTGAATTCAGCCATTCTCAAAACGGGCATCGAGGGCAAGCGATAAGTGAAGTCCGGCAAATGTATAGTAGGTTCGTTTTTAACTACATGCACCCTGTCGACCTGAAGAGGAATGCTTATTTTCTTTATGCCCCAGCCAATAACATACAATGTGAGTTGTGGATAAAATACATTCACTTTTGATTGAAAAACACCTTTACGACTGAACCAATGTAAGCGTTGAAACCACCAAAAGGAACCTTTGCGAAATTTAGACGTTGCCGGAACAGGATTATAGTGAATGCACACAAAAAATGCTGTTGCGAAATTAAAATCAAGTGTTAAGTCCTGCCCGTGAATTAAATAATTCACTGAGTCACTTTCATTAAGTTTAATCATTGAGGACATTTGACGAATATAGAAAATTATCCCCCAAACCACAGAATTTGTTTAAAAGTTTAATTATTTGTTAATTCGTCCTTTGAAGAACAACAAATGGGAAAAATATTTATTGTTGATGCAGAATGGAAAGCTGATTCGAAAGTTTTCATCGTCGATGCAGAATGGAAATCAGATTCCAAGGAATTTGTGGTAGATGCGGAATGGAAATCAGATGAGAAAATATTTATTGTTGATGCAGAATGGAAAGCTGATCGAAAAATATTCCTTGTAGACGCTGAATGGAAAGCAAAAAAGGCAGTG
>CAIRMS010000220.1 GCA_903879765.1 uncultured Flavobacteriales bacterium | reverse complement strand
GTGGACTTTCGCCCAATGCAGCGGTGATGTCGTGGCGTGGATTCGATGGCGGATTGGAAGCAGCGAAGCAAGGACATTACGTCGTGATGACTCCAGGATCTCACTGTTATTTCGATCATTACCAAGGAAAAGGGAAAGATGAGCCTTTAGCTATTGGCGGCTACACGTCCTTGGAGAAAGTATTTACGTTTAATCCGATTCCTCCTGATTTAGGACCGGAAGTTTCGTCGTACATTTTAGGTGGACAAGCGAACATTTGGACAGAATACATTCCTACTTTTTCCAAAGTGGAATACATGTCCTATCCACGCGCCATTGCCTTGAGCGAAGCGCTTTGGTGTACCACCAAACCGACGTACGATGTCTTTTTATCCGTGCTCGTTCAAGATCACTTTCCGCAATTGGGTCGATGGAAAGTCAATTATTCAAAAAGTGCATTGAAAGCTTCTGTGAAAACGATTCGCACAGAAACAGGAATTGAATTAAAGTCCACAGGACAAAGCATCGAAAATGGAAAACTCAAAGAAACTTCCATTTCCTTTCCTTTCACGCGCAGCAAGAAAAAGACAAAAACGGAAATGGTAACGATTCATCCGGAGGACGAAAGCATTCGTCAAACGATCCAAATCACCAACCACTTGGCGCTCGGAGCGAATGTTCGCTTTGTGACGGAACCGAGTCCAAAATACAACGGTGGAGACATCGTTTTAGTCGATGGTCAATTCGGTGCGCGTCCATGGAAAGGACACGAATGGATTGGATTTGATACGAATGTCATTGTGTTGGAAATTGACCTTGGAAAAGTAACGAAGATCCGCGAAGTGAAAGTGAGTTTCCTACAGGATGAAAACAGTTGGATTCATGCGCCGCATCAAGTGGAAATTGAATCCATTTTACCGGTTCGGCCTTATTTGGTTGGCAGAACAAAGGCTCCAAGTCTCGACACAAAGAATCCAAATTCTGAAATTTGGAACATTCGTGGTTTTGGAACGTCTCAAATCTTGCGAATTACGATAAAGGGAGCTGACAAAATACCACAAGGTCAGCCCGGAGAAGGAAACATGCCTTGGATTTTCATCGATGAAATTCAAATCAATTAATGGATGTGGCAATCCGTTGAAAAACCTATTCATCGTGGGAAATGGCGCAAATTCTTCGGGAAAGAATACTTTATTCTAAAACGAAAGTGGCGTTGGTTGAACAACAAACGTTCCTTCGCTCGAAAACGCGTGCATACGGGATTGGAACATGAATACATGAAGCACAAGTCCATGTTGTTACGACCATTGAAGGACGTAGACATGATTCTGCAACACAACAAAGTGAAAAATTTGGAACTTGCCATCGGACACATGAACGGGATTGTTATTCGTCCGGGAGAAACGTTTTCCATTTGGAAATTGGTTGGACGTCCAACAAAAAGCAAAGGATACCTTGACGGACTCACCTTGGAAAACGGTCAAATCGGGCGAGGAGTCGGCGGTGGACTTTGTCAACTTGGAAACTTACTGTATTGGATGGCACTGCATTCTCCTTTAGAAATCACCGAGCGTTGGAGACATGGATTCGATGTGTTTCCAGATATAAACCGAAGCATTCCCTTTGCATGTGGCGCAACACTTTCGTACAATTATGTCGATTTACAACTAAGAAATTCCACACAACAAGATTTCGTCATTGAACTTTGGTTGGACAAAAGCCATTTGAATGGACGTCTGACTTCCAACCTTCCTTCAGATTACACATATCAAGTCATTGAAACGGATCATCAAATTCAACAACAATGGTGGGGTGGTTACACAAGACACAATCGGATTTGGAAAGAATCAACGCACAAAGATTCCGGAGAACAAACAATGGATTTAATCACCGAAAACAATGCGATTATGATGTACAATCCCTTACTCGAAGGTTCGAAGGGTTGACTCGACAATCTCTTAACGTAAATCAAGGATTTGAACCTTCCTTCTGACGTACATTTGTTAGATGGAAAGAAAGACCTTCCTCAAACTCATCGGATTATCCACAATTGGAATGAGCATGACTAGTTTAGCTGATTTAAATCGTATTTCCCACGGATTTACGTATACACCCAAAATGCCCGTTCTCTTTGTTGGACATGGAAGTCCCATGAATGCGATTGAAGAAAATCAATTCGTTCAAGGATTCCGAAATGCGGCGAAGTCGATTCCAAAACCGAATGCCATTTTATGTGTTTCCGCACATTGGTTAACGAAGGGAACAAAGGTGACCGCGATGGGCATGCCGCCAACGATTCACGATTTCGGTGGATTTCCACAAGCTTTGTTTGATGTCCAATATCCCGCACCTGGAAGTCCAGAACTA
Source organism: uncultured Flavobacteriales bacterium (assembly GCA_903879765.1). GTDB lineage: Bacteria > Bacteroidota > Bacteroidia > Flavobacteriales_D > Crocinitomicaceae > UBA952. The sequence goes on along the minus strand of CAIRMS010000220.1, from coordinate 647 downwards.
GCGAAAGAAGCGCAAGCTTTACTTTCTCCAACACATGTCAATTTAGACGATGCATGGGGATTGGATCACGGAACATGGTCGGTGCTCAAACATTTTTATCCCGATGCGGATATTCCGGTTATTCAATTAAGCATTGATTACGGAAAATCCATGCAATGGCATTTTGACTTGGCTAAACAGTTACAAACCCTTCGTGAAAAAGGCGTGCTGATTATTGGCAGTGGAAATATGGTTCACAACCTCGGACGAGTGGATTTCAGTCGCATCAACGAAGTTGGCTACGGCTATGACTGGGCAATCGAAGCGCGCTCTGTACTGAACAAAGAACTTATGGACGGTAATTTCCAAGCGATCATCGATTACCAAAAAGGTCCAAAATCCTTGCAATTGGCCATTCCAACACCAGATCACTACATTCCCCTGCTCTATACCTTGGGACTCAAAACAAAAACAGACGAACTGACTTTGTTTAACGATCAATTACTTGCGGGAAGTTTAAGCATGACTTCTGTCCGAATTGGATAGCTATTTTCTTCAAAAAGAAACATTCCATTGACGTCGGATGTTGTACCTTTGCAAAAACTTTTTTTATGGCTACGCGTAATTGGCAAACAATTAAAAAATACGAAGACATTAAATTCGAGTTC
>CAIRMS010000219.1 GCA_903879765.1 uncultured Flavobacteriales bacterium | reverse complement strand
CAACCAATTCTTCGACGCGTCGCTCCATCTGAAATTTCAACTGCATTTTCACATCCAAGGAGGGTGATGTTCGGTAAAAAACAAAGGACTTTTTATTCATAAGAATTTTCTCGTTGATTTCCACCATCGCATCAAACTTCTGGTATTGCGAACCATCACGAAATTCTTCGATTTCTACGTAATCATCGATGAAAAAGTAATGTACATCACGTTCGGCTTGGGCCATAACACGATTGTCCATGAGGTTTGCGGGATCGACAATAAGCACGTTAATGCTATTCTTCCCTTCGTCCCCGGCTTTGAATAAAAATGCCAGCATCATCAAGCAAACAATTGGACCGATGAACAACATCCACAAGAAGGTGCGGTTCATCACACGCTCGGACCATTCTCTTTTCGTAAGTAACCAAAAATTACGCATGTGCTTCCTCCTTTCCACGGATAATATCAATAAATACTTCTTGCATGGATGGCAATTTCTTCTCGATTAACTCCAAATCCACTTTGCCAACTAATGCTTGAATCAAATCATTCATCTTGCTTTCTCCCCGCATTTTTAATTTTGCCACAAATCGCTGATCACCAATTTCCTCGTGTCCCAGCAATTCGAAATCGGTCCAAAGTGCATTGACAAATCCAATCATGTTTCCTTTGAAACGGACAACATATTCACCTTGATTGTGCTGCTCACGCAAATTCCAAACGGTATCCTCTGCGAGTTTTTTCGATTCATGAATCAAACTGGCACGGTCACAGATTTCATCAACACTTTGCATATTATGTGTAGAAAGGATGATGGTTTTCCCACTTTCCTTCAATTCTTTCATTTCAGTTAAAATCAATTCCACGTTAACTGGATCGAATCCACTCAAGGGCTCATCCAGCACCAGCAACTGTGGATCATGTACCAAAGCCGCGATGAATTGAACTTTTTGCGCCATTCCTTTGGATAAGGATTCCACGCGTTTTGAACGCCAATCAAGGATCTCAAATTTCGACAACCAATGACTCACATTTCGTTGTGCTTCTTTTTTTGTCAAGCCGCGCAACTGTGCTAAAAAAATTAATTGTTCTTCGACTTGCATGTTTTTGTACAAGCCTCGTTCTTCAGGTAAATAACCGATTTGCGCCAAATGACTTTGTAACATCAATTGACCGTTCAATCGAATCGTTCCACGGTCCGCTTCCAAAATCTGATTGATGATTCGAATCAAAGTGGTCTTCCCTGCCCCATTCGGACCAAGCAAGCCATAAATTTCTCCTTTGCCAACAGTCAAACTCACCTCATCGAGGGCGATTTTCCGCTGAAAGGACTTACAAAGATTGTTGATTTCTAGCATAACAAGGTAAAGCTAAAAAAAAGCGGAGAATTCCTACATGCTTTGCATGATTTCTTTCCAACTCGGCCATTTGTATATGCTTTTGAACAGCAAAAACAGCGATGGCAATAAAATCAAAAGAAAAATAAGAGATGACCAGCCACTATCTGGTTCTTGATGATTCAAGAAAAGTGCGTCCGTACGAAAAACTTGCCAATCCGTTGTGACGAAAATAGCCGCAATCAAATTATTAGCAAAGTGGTAACCAATGGCCAACTCGAGTCCGTCATCAACTGTCGTAATCAAGGCTAAAAACAATCCAGACAAGATATAATACACCAACATGTGGTATCCCAATTCCTGCACTTCTGGATTTCCGATGTGCATGAGCCCAAACATCAGTGAACTAATCAAGATGGATGTCCCCGTGCGTTTGATGCGTAATTTCAATCCTTTCAACAGATAAGAGCGGAATAACAATTCTTCGCACGCTGTTTGAACAGACAACATGACTAAACTAACCAATAACAGTGGGAAAAACTTCGCTGGATCAAATTGAAATTCATATGCTTGTCCGTGACCGAAGGAGTCTGCATAAATCTGAATGGACGTCAATCCGAGCATTATTACGATGATGAAAAAGAAAGCAAAGAAGAAGCGTTTCCAACGAAAACTTTCCTTCGCTGTGAAGGCTTGAATCAAGGGACGCTGATGCATCCATCTGTGATGAAGTAAGACGCCGATAAAAACCAGTAAATAAGGAAAAAGAACCCAGAATAAAAATCGGGTGTGCCCCATCGTTTGATAGAACTGTGCGTCCATGGATCCAATGGACAAACTAGGGAAATTAAAGTGGATGTCCACCAAAATCCCCAAGCTCCCAACAAAATATAAAATGAATATAAGAAGTATCCCACTGACATAACTCAGCGGTGAATTGTTTCCTTTTTCAGCTAAATCAATAAATTTCATCAATGGAACATGTCGCGCATGCGCTTGAAGAATCCTTTTTCTTTCTGTGCTGCGCTGGGACTAAAGTTCTCACTTTGTTTTAACTTTTCCAAGATTTCTTTTTCTTCTTTAGAAACGTTGACCGGTGTGTAAATATGAATGTGCACAAATTGATCTCCGGTTCCATATCCTTGAACACTTGGCAAACCTTTTCCACGCAAGCGCAGTACTTTTCCACTTTGGGTTCCAGGTTCAACTTTAATCTTTGCTTTTCCACCAATGGTTGGAACTTCGATGGATTCACCTAAAACCGCATCAACGAAATTAATGTAGGCATCGAAATGCACGTTTTCTCCCTCGCGACGTAATTCTTCGTGTTCTACTTCTTCAATGACAACGATTAAATCTCCTGCAACACCATTGAATGGTCCCGCATTTCCACGTCCTTGAACGCTTAACTGCATGCCTTCTTCGACTCCTGCTGGAATTTCGATTTCAATAACTTCCTCTTGACGTTTTAATCCTTGTGCATCTGCATCCGCCGGTTTTTTGTCGATGGATTTTCCTGCACCCTGACATACATGACAAGCAGATTGTGTTTGCATCGCACCTAAAAAAGTTTGAGCAACACGTGTAATTCTTCCCGTCCCATTACAAGTCGGACAATTTTTGTAGGTCACTCCTTCGGCATTCACCAATTTATTGACCTTTATTTTCTTTTTAACCCCATTGGCAATTTCCTCCAAGGTTAATTTCATTTTCACGCGTAAATTCGTTCCGCGAACCGTTCTTGATCCACCGCCGCCTCTACTTCCGCCGAAACTTCCGCCAAAAGCACCACCGAAAATATCTCCAAATTGCGAGAAGATATCATCCATGTTCATGCCTCCGCCACCGAAGCCTCCTTGTCCACCCATACCTGCATGTCCAAATCGGTCGTATTGCGCACGCTTTTCTCCGTTGCTTAATACTTCGTATGCTTCCGCGGCTTCCTTAAACTTATCTTCCGCAGTGGCATCATCTGGATTTTTGTCCGGGTGAAATTTGATGGCCATTTTACGGTAAGCTTTTTTGATTTCAGCCTCGTCCGCATTTTTGGAAACACCTAATACTTCGTAATAATCTCTCTTTTGACTCATAATGTGGGTCTCGTTATTGTCCTACGACTACTTTCGCAAAACGAATCACTTTATCGTTTAAATAATATCCTTTCTCAACATCTTCGATTACTTTCCCAACCATCTTTTTATCAGGAGCTGGAATGTTCGCAATTGCTTCGTGTATATCACTGTCAAATGTCGCGCCTTTCGCTTCCATTGGCTTCAATCCTTTGGAATCCAAAATACCCTTAAACATTGTGTATATTAAATGGAAACCTTCTTTCATTGGAGCGATGTCTTCCAATTTTTCATTTGTAACAATGGCACGCTCAAAGTTATCCATCACTGGTAACAAATTCAACAAAACATCTTTGTTTGCTGTTGCAGTCAATTCGATGCGTTCTTTGTATGTTCTTTTTCTGAAATTGTCAAATTCAGCATGTAAACGCAAGTAACGATCATTTAACTCTGCATACTTTTCTTCTGCTGTCAACTCTTTCGGAGCTTCTTCTTTATTTTCTTCAATAGTTGAATCTACCGTATCTGTTGTTCCATCTTGTGGCTCTTGATGTTGGTCATTTTTCAATTCATCCTTCTCTTCTGACATATTCTGAAATTTTAATTCGCTTTTGGGTCGACAAAGATAAGACCATTGTTAAAATTAAGTCAAGGTGTCAGCAAGTTTCTCTTAATCCTTGAAAAGTTGTCAGTAAAAATCGATCTAAATCAATATTCCACGTAAATTTGTCGCACTAAATCACACACATGAAATTAATTCATCGCTTTTCTATTCTTGTAGGATTTTTAATCTTCTTCACAAGTTCAAACGCACAATTACTTTATCGAATTTCCGGTAATGGTCTAAAGCAAGACTCTTATCTTTTTGGCACTATTCACACCATGCCAAAAGAGGATTTTGAAATGCCGAAAAAAGTGCTGGATGCCATCAAAACATGCGCGACGATCGCCTTGGAAATTGAGATTGACATGAGCATGTCTGAGAAAATCGAATTAGCAAAGATGACCTTACTTCCTAATGGTCAAACCTTGAAAGATTATATGTCCGACTCGTCTTACACGAAACTGAAAAAATACTGTATGGACACACTCACATGGAAGGAATCCAAATTTGAGCAATATTCTCACATGAAACCATTTTTCTTCAGCTCTGTGGTTCTTCAAGAGAAAATAGGTAAGCAAAAGTCCTTCGAAATGGAGTTCGATAAACTAGCGAAAAAGTACAAAAAACCACTTATTGGACTCGAAACAGTGATGTATCAGATGGAAACCATTGACCGTGTCAGCATTAAAGATCAACTTCAATTCATGGATGACTTTTCGAACATGTCAGAATTTGATGTGATGTTTAAACTCTATGAAAAAGAAGACATCAACGGACTGTACAAAATGATTGCAGAAGAAACAGACATGCTACCAGAATTCAACCATTGGTTCTTAGATGTTCGAAACGCCAACTGGATTCCTGTCATTGAAAAACAAATCAGCAAGGAAGCAACGTTCATCGCAGTGGGCGCCGGACACCTCGGTGGAACAAATGGCGTTATTGAATTATTAAAAAAACAAGGCTACTCCGTAACCGGAATCAACAACTAAGAATTAGCAAATTGATTCATTAGCAAATTAGCACATTAATTCATTAGCACATTAGCACATTAAGTAATTAGCACATTAGCACATTAACCAAATGAACACAGAATTCCAACGCATCATCGAATTTAGACGCTCAAACCGCAAATTTGACGCAAACACTCCCGTTCCAAACGAAGTGATTCTAACAAGCATCGAGCGAGCAATCCTTTCACCGAATAGTAGCAACATGCAACTTTGGGAATTCCATTGGATTCAGTCCAAGGAGATGCTAGAAACATTCGTTCCCTTGTGTCTCGGACAAAGTGCCGCACAAACCGCACAACAAATGGTGGTTTTCGTTACCCGTAAGGACAAATGGAAGAGTCGTGCGAAATGGAATTTGGACATGGTGAAGGCGAGTGTTGTTGGCGAACCGGATAAGGCACAAACCATGGGAATGAATTACTATGGAAAAATAATGCCGCTAGTATACATGAATGATCCATTCGGATTCATGAGTTTGCTTCGTCGCAGCATTAGTTTCTTCGCAGGACTGAGAAAACCATTTGTCCGAACTGGAGGAAGCGCAAATCAACGCATTGGCGCGCACAAATCCTGTGCATTAGCTGCTCAAACGTTTATGCTTTCGATTGCCGCAGAAGGATTTCATACGTGCCCAATGGAAGGATTTGACGAGAAACGTGTGAAAAAGGCCTTAAAACTACCGAGAGGAGCTGAAATCAACATGATTATCTCCGTTGGACTTGGTACAGAACCAGGAATTTGGGGCCCAAGAATGCGTGTTCCGAATGAGGAGGTAATTTTTACGCATTAATTTAATCGATTATCTTTAGACAGATTTCCTTGTAATGGCGAATTCCAATTTTCATAAAAGGTGACATAGGGTTTTCCTGAATAATTTCTAACACCGCATCAATTTCCACTTTTATTTCAGGATAGCGACGCACAAATTCCGTGAGTTTATATAAGGAATAAACGCGTAATGCTACTTTGTTTTCTTCGTTTTTCACATGAGTGATCAAGGCATCTAAAAAATCAGTTTCACGGTAATCCGTCAATGGAAATCCCAAGAGTGAAACCAATAAATTCCGCAAGATGGATTGATTCGTTGACTGAAGGAAATGATCAATAAATGCTTGTTCATAGGAAGCCAACAAGGTCCAATCGGCTTTAGCGATGTGAATCAGTAACCACGAAGCATGAGCAGGCAAGGGAGCTTTTCCTGAACCAAGCGCCAAGTCCACCAAATCAGGAATCTGTTCAGGATGGGCTACAAAATTCCGATGCCACTCTGTAAATTTTGGTTCTTTAAAACGATTTATTAAAGCTTCTTCTACGGTCATAACTAGAAAAAGAAAAAGCGAGTTTTCACTCGCTTTTCTGGTTATTAAGATTCTTTTTTATCAGCGCTTTTCTTCGGCGCTTTTGGTTTTTTAATGGTCACTTTCAATTCCTCTTTGCCTTCTTCATGGTCAAGTAAAATCGTATCACCTTCCACCAAGTTCGCATTGATGATTTCTTCTGCTAATGGATCTTCGATGAATTTCTGAATCGCTCGTTTCATTGGACGTGCACCGAATTTTTCATCGTATCCTTTCTCCAAAATAAAGTCTTTCGCTTTCTCTGTACTTTCCACGAAATAACCCATTCCCTTGATTCGGTCGTGTAATTTTTCTAATTCGATGTCAATGATTTTATGAATGTCCTCACGACTAAGTGACTTAAACATGATCATGTCATCAACACGGTTTAAGAATTCAGGAGAGAATGCTTTTCTCAAGGCGTTTTGAATCACCAATTTGGAATTCGTTTCCTTCGCTTCCTCTTGAGACTTCGTCCCGAATCCAACACCTGTACCAAAGTCCGCTAATTGACGTGCTCCGATATTCGATGTCATAATTAGAATCGTATTCTTGAAGTCGATTTTGCGTCCAAGACCGTCGGTCATGTGTCCATCATCTAAGACTTGCAATAACAAGTTGAATACATCCGGATGCGCTTTTTCGATCTCATCTAGCAAGATAATCGCGTATGGCTTGCGGCGTACTTTCTCTGTTAATTGTCCACCTTCTTCGTAACCAACGTATCCCGGAGGCGCTCCAACCAAGCGAGAAATGGAGAATTTCTCCATGTATTCTGACATGTCAATGCGAACCAAGGCATCGTCTGAATCGAATAAATTTCGTGCGAGAACTTTCGCTAATTGTGTTTTTCCGACACCTGTTGGACCTAGGAAAAAGAACGAGCCGATTGGTTTATTCGGATCTTTTAATCCAGCGCGATTACGTTGAATGGCTTTCACCACTTTATCCACTGCTTCATCTTGACCAACAACTTTACCACGAATGGTTTCAGCCATTTTAACCAATTTGCCCATTTCGGATTCCGAAACTTTCGTTACTGGAATGCCACACATCATGGAAACAACTTCCGCAACATGTTCTTCCGTTACGACAACGCGGTTATTTTTGGATTCTTCCTCCCATTTATTTTTAGCCGTTTCTAATTGCTCTTGCAACTTGCGTTCATTATCGCGCAATTCAGCAGCTTTTTCATATTGTTGAGAGCGAATCACTTCCGCTTTTTGCTCTTTTAAGCCTTCAATTTGGCCTTCGATGTCCACAATTTCTTGCGGTACATTGATGTTCGTGATGTGCACACGAGAACCAACCTCATCTAAGGCATCAATCGCCTTATCCGGTAAATGTCGATCGGTGATGTAACGCTCCGTTAATTTCACACAAGAAGCAATTGCTTCAGGAGTGTAAGTCACCGAGTGGTGTTCCTCGTAACGTTCTTTGATATTATTTAAAATCTGAACGGTTTCATCTGCAGTCGTTGGTTCAATAATGACTTTCTGAAAACGACGTTCCAACGCACCATCTTTCTCAATGTATTGACGGTATTCGTCTAATGTTGTCGCGCCAATCGCTTGCATTTCCCCGCGAGCCAAAGCCGGTTTAAACATGTTGGATGCATCCAATGAACCGCTTGCTCCTCCAGCTCCGATGATTGTATGAATCTCATCGATAAACAAAATGATATCTGGATTTTTTTCAATTTCCTGCATCACTGCTTTCATTCGTTCCTCAAATTGTCCACGGTATTTCGTTCCAGCAACAAGCGAAGCCAAGTCTAAAGAGACAATGCGTTTATTGAAAAGAATACGAGAAACTTTACGTTGAACAATACGCAAGGCAAGTCCTTCT
>CAIRMS010000218.1 GCA_903879765.1 uncultured Flavobacteriales bacterium | reverse complement strand
GTGGTGTCGTTAATCCACATTTCTCCTGAGAAAGCAAGGTCTCCCGTTCTTTTGGGTTCAAAACGTAATTTGTAACACCAATCAGACCCAATAAAGGTGGAATCTTCTAGTACAAATTGATAATATGACCGTGCAAAAGGTGCAAGTGGACTGATAAATGATTTATTGAATAGGTCATAAATATTGTCGTAAACGTTTAAATCTAAGTACATGTCCCCAAGGAATTGATTCACTTGAATGTTTTCAAGACCAGTAATTTTAGTAGCTTCAACAACTTCCTTTTTCTGTTTAGGTTGATTTTTAAAATAAAAATCTGAGATAGACTCTGTTAAAATAACCGGTAAGTACGTGTTTCCTTCACTTGTGGAGTCTAAATAATTCATGATTAAATCCATCCGCTTAACGAGTCCGTTTTGTTGAAACTTATCACCAATATTATTCAGGTCTAATTGAATTTTATTGTAAAGTTTATATTGATAAGCCCCAAGTTTTTCTTTGTTATTGATGGGTTTGTTTGCGATCACTTTTTTATGCAAGGCAACAGCGGGAGATTCACTCGAAATCATTACAACCACATCTTTGTAGTCTGTGGACTGTACAGCCAACTGAATTTTTAGTGATTGTTCAACATCTTTTTTTATTTTAATGGACTGAGTCTTATATCCAATGAATTGGATTTGAATGGAGTCTGTTGCGTAATAACTTTGAAGAAAAAATGCCCCAACACTATCGGTTAAAACGCCAATTTTTGTATCGGAAAATCGCACTCTCGCAAATGGAATAGGCTCCCCTTGCTCATCAGAAACGGTTCCCTTAACCGTGGTTGTTTGCGAAAACCCTAAAAATGGAAATAGAAATAAACATAAAAGAAAAGATAAGGATTTCATAAGGACCAATTAGTCTTTCTGATTTTTTGCGACTCTTTTAGCAACGAGTACACTGATTTCAAAGAGCAGGTATATTGGAATGGTAACAATCACCTGTGAAATGACGTCAGGAGGTGTAATGATGGCCGCTAAAATTAAAATAACAACAACGGCGTGTTTTCGGTATTTGACTAGAAATTCAGGTGTGAATAAACCAATTTTCACAAGTAAGTACGTTACAACCGGGAGTAAAAAGAACAATCCAGTATAAAATACCGTGGACAATATGGTACTCATGTACGAACTAATGGTAAAGTCGTTTTTAATTTTATCGGTAATTTGAAATGCGCCAAAAAACTGAACGCTTAATGGAGCTACAATGAAATAGCCAAAAAGAATACCTGTAAAGAAAAGAATACTCACGTAAAAGACGATTCCTTTTGCCATTTTACGTTCTTTAAATTTTAGTCCAGGTTTTACAAAGGACCATAATTGATAAAAGATATAAGGAAAGGCAATAACAGCACCGCCCATAATGCTCATCATTAAAGCGTAAGAAAATTGACCTGACAAGGTCATGCTTTGAAAGTTCACTGGGATTTTATCGATGCAAACGTGCAGGTATTCGCACAAGAGTCTAAACGTTATAAAATTCGGGTCTACCATGATTAGGAAAACATTTTCCATGATTTCTTTTTGGTAAATCCAAATTACGATGGCAAAAATGATGACAGCAATGGCCGATCGCATGAGTCTCCATCGGAGTTCTTCGAGGTGATCCAAAAATGACATTTGCTTGTTATCTGACATAGTACAAAAGTAGTGAATTTCTCTCGCTCAAAAATGAAGTTTTAGAACGTAATTAGTTTACGACCTAAAGCGCCAACTTTGTTTAAAATTAACAGCTATGGAAAAGAAATTTGAATTAAAGGAGATGTGGTTTAACAATACCGATGCAGAAGTAATATTAACAGGTATTTTACATAAGGAGTTCCTTCAGTACGACACAAAAGTTCGCATGCCAATTAACCGATTAAACGCTTTGGTAAACCTTCTACAAAAAAACAACGAAGGATTTGATCTTTACGACCACATGTGTAGTTTCAACCTTGGATTTATAACAGAGTATAATGTTGTATTGCCAGTTGAATTAAACCGAACATTTACGAATAGTGAATTGAGAGGGGAAGAATTAGTTCCACTCAAACAAATTAGAGCTTAAGGCTGGATGTAAACTGTTTCTTCGTTTACTTTTTCAGCTTCAATTTTGATGATCCCTGCACCGGATTTATTTCCTTTTTTCGCATCGATATCAAGAACAGCTACACCCGCTTGACCTAATTGGTACAATTGATTGTAATTGAATGTCGCCATACCATTTAAATTTGTGTAAGCGGTATCAAATACAGCAACCTGCTGAGGTGTACCTTGTGTATTTGTACCATATAAAACAACCATCGCGTTACTTACGCTAGCGTTATTTTCATCTTTGATGTAAATGTTAGCAACTGTATCTAATTTCTTTCTGCAAGAAGTAGAAACAATAATGGAAAGAATTGCTAGAACAATGATATTTTTCATCTCAGTTTAATTTTAGTTCGGTAAGTAAATTGTTTTAACAGTTGTTGTGTGAACACGACAACGCGCATAGTCGTAGGCAACTTTATTATTGTATTTTACGATAATGTCAAAGTAACCTGTCGTATTTTCTTCACCTGAAACATTGAAATATTGGTCCATATCAACAACAGCGAATCCGGATGCATTTGAATAAACAGTATCCACAAATGGAAGAGTTGCAGGATTGGATTGCTGGTCTCCGATGACGATTACTTTCGCTCCGTCCATAAGTTGATTTGAGGATGAGCGAACAAATACCTTCAATACAGCAGGATCTTTAGACTCACAAGAAACACTGATTAGGATGATTAAACTCAGTGAAAGTAGGTTAAAAAAGGTTTTCATATTTCTTCGAAAGTTTCAAATTTACATTAATTTTTTTAATTGCTAAAATCATATTACTGGATTGTTATAACGACACGATTTCGTTTTTCCTCCTCAATTTGAATCACTTGGTTTCCAGTTAATCCAAAATAAAAAGCATTCACTTTTAAAACAGCCACCCCAACCTGTCCTGATTTGTAGTATTTGTCCAAATCAAAGAACGCAAGTCCACCGACATTTGTTGTCGTACTATCATTAATAATCGCTAATTGATTCGTGTTCGTTGTAGGCTCTACTACAAGCTTCACTTTTGCGTTTTCAACGACCTCACCATTAGAAAATTGAACTGCGACCTCTAATGATGTTGCTTCTTTTTTGTAACAAGAACTTAGCGGTAACAAACACACTAAAAACAGGACAATAATTCCATCTCTCAGCGTTATTTTACCAATAAAATTCTTGTACATTTGCATACTTTAGGTCTGTTTAGCCATGTGTTAAACAAGTTCTAGACCCGAAAAGTTACACTTTGCCGCAAGAAAATGAATATTAAAGAAATACTAGACGCAGTACAAGCATTCGAAATTCAATCAGCTCATGATTTAGAAAGCTTTCGAATTCAATTTTTAGGATCTAAGGGACAGATTAAAGATTTATACGGTGCATTGAAAAATGTCCCGAATGAAGATAAGAAGTCTGTCGGACAGCAAATTAATCACTTGCGTCAGATAGCAGAAGATAAATTAGCGTCATTTAAATTATCGTTCACAGATAAGAATGGTAAAGAAGACCAATTGGATTTGACAAGACCAAGTTCGGATACTCTTATAGGTAGTCATCATCCTCTTTCTCTTGTTCGTAAGGAAATCATCGAAATTTTTAATCGAATCGGGTACGTTGTCTCAGAAGGGCCAGAAATCGAAGATGACTGGCATAATTTCTCAGCGCTGAATTTCCCACCCGAGCATCCAGCTAGAGATATGCAGGATACTTTTTTTGTTGAGAAAGGTGAAAATGAAATGGCACTGCGCACGCATACGAGTAGTGTCCAAGTTCGGGTAATGGAAAATTCAACTCCCCCAATTCGTACAATTTCCCCAGGTAGAGTGTATCGTAATGAAGCCATTTCAGCACGTGCTCATTGCTTCTTTCATCAAATAGAAGGACTGTATATTGACAAGAATGTTTCCTTTGCCGACTTGAAACAAACCTTGCTGTTTTTTGCAAAAGAGTTATTTGGAGAAAAAGCAACCATTCGTCTTCGCCCATCTTATTTCCCATTTACGGAGCCAAGTGCTGAGGTAGATGTTTCGTGTACGCTATGTAATGGAAAGGGATGTAATGTCTGTAAGTATTCTGGCTGGCTCGAAATTCTCGGTTGTGGGATGGTTGATCCAAATGTACTTGACGCTTGCGGAATCGACTCTACCGTTTATTCAGGCTTTGCCTTTGGCATGGGTGTGGAGCGCATTGCTCAGTTAAAATACCGAGTGACTGACCTGCGATTATATTCTGAAAATGACCTAAGGTTTTTAAAACAATTCACTCCTGGAATCTAGAAATATGGCTTGGAAAATTCTATCAAACGCTGAACAAATTAAAGGAATTATTGAGGATAGCAAGCTCAGACCTCAATTGTTTTTTAAACACAGCACCCGTTGTAGTATTTCTACAATGGCGCTTAATCGCTTTGAGAAATCTGGTATTTTGTCCAATGAAACGATGGATTGCTGGTATTTGGATTTATTAGCATACCGACAAATTTCATCAGAAATAGAAACATTAACAAAGGTCATTCATCAATCTCCACAAGCAATTTTAGTTTACAATGAACACGTTTTGTATTCCGAGAGTCATGGCATGATTGATTCAGCGGAAATTCTAAAAATAGTTTAAAAAGTATGAAAAAGATTTTTGTAATTGTTATTCTTATCGCGCTATTGGGAAGTTTTCTTATTCCAATGTTCTTAAATAAAACGGATGATTTGGAGGTCCCATTTCAATTCGGTTTTGCTGATAATTTAGCAGTGAAATATGGGGATGTTGTAACTATTCCAATCGAAACAAATGGTGAGTTAAAGAGTCTATCAATCACCTTTGGAGGTCGAATTTTAAGTAAATTAAAAAATCCTAAGGAAAAGGAAACAATTCAATTAGATTCGAAAAATTACCAAATTGGAGCGTATGAAATTGAAATGCAAGGAGTTGATTTGAATGGACAATATTTTACTGAAATTCGAAACGTGAGAATTTTGTCTGATATTACACCTGAAAAATGGACATTAGAAATTGTTAATCGCTTCCCACATAACGAAAGTAGTTTTACCCAAGGCCTTGCTTTCTCGGGAGACCAACTTTACGAAGGAACGGGCGATCCAAATCAAACAGGAGCTTCAATCGTCGCTAAAGTAAACTTAAAAACGGGTGAAATAGGTGCGAAAATCGGATTAGATGCAAGTAGATTTGGAGAAGGAATAACCATCTTGGGTGATCAAGTATTTCAATTGACATGGTTAAATCACAAATGCCTAATGTATGACAAAGAGTCACTCAAATTATTGAAAGAATTCGATTACACAACAGAGGGTTGGGGGATTTGTACAGATGGAAAACAATTATTTATGTCGGACGGATCAGAACGAATTTATGTTCGAAATCCCAAAACCTTTGATATTATTAAAACCATTGAAGTATACACGAATGAATTTGCCATACCTAGGCTAAATGAGTTAGAATACGTGAACGGGCTTATTTACGCGAACATTTGGACATCGAATGAAATCGCCGTGATTGATCCTATGTCAGGAAAGGTAATTGCAATAATCGATGCGACAAATTTGGTCAATGAAGGAAAAGGGAATGGTGAAGTTCTGAATGGAATTGCTTTCCATGCCGAATCAAACAAACTGTATATGACGGGTAAATTTTGGCCAACTTTGTTTGAAGTGAAAGTGATAAAGTGATTTATTTTCGTTTATCGCTCATTCAAATTGTCCTGTCTCGGCAATTTTTTTTGATTTTCCTCGTTTGAAAAATTGGATAAATGAATATGGAACAGAAAACAAAAGATTGGAATGAATTTAAAAGCAATGACAGTTGGTCTATTTTTAAAATCATGTCTGAATTCGTGGAAGGATTTGACCGGATGTCGAAAATAGGACCTTGTATTGCAATTTTTGGTTCTGCAAGAACAAGTCCCGAAAATCCTTATTATTTACTTGGTGAAGAAATCGCTGAGAAATTTGCAGGTTTGGGATACGGAATTATAACTGGTGGAGGTCCGGGGCTAATGGAAGCAGCCAATAAAGGAGCTCAAAACGCCAAAGGAAAATCTGTCGGACTCAACATTGATCTTCCATTTGAACAGAATCACAATCCCTATATCGATCAAGAACACAACC
>CAIRMS010000217.1 GCA_903879765.1 uncultured Flavobacteriales bacterium | reverse complement strand
CTTCGAGTACAAACGTTCATAATCTTTCTTTTCAGGATTCAAGATGCTGTCAACTTTTAGGCGTAACAAATCAACTTTGTCTGAAACTTTGTATGATCCTAGTTCGCGCATTTGCATGCGTATGCGTAACGTTGTGTTTGTTGTGTCGATGAGGTTTTTCAATGAAATGTTTCCTCCATTCAAACTGCTCACATCAAATTTATCGAAATAACGTTTTAATCGTAATTTATCTCGATTGGAGATCAGTTTGTAAAATTCTGGATTGTTCCCGTGGTAACTCATGTTGATGGACTTCAAGAAATCAACATAGGAAAGACTTTTAGAGAACAAGGTGTCTTGAGCAAACGTTTGTTGTATTTCCTCTACTTTTTCTAAAGTTTTTTGAGAAAACAACCGTGCTTTTTGTTTGTAATCAACGGTTACTTCAAATG
The DNA here is from genome assembly GCA_903879765.1 of uncultured Flavobacteriales bacterium. Lineage (GTDB taxonomy): Bacteria > Bacteroidota > Bacteroidia > Flavobacteriales_D > Crocinitomicaceae > UBA952. The sequence continues at coordinate 2,395 of CAIRMS010000217.1, read as the reverse complement.
GAATGGAACCACCAAAGTTTTTTTCAATGAATTTCAAATCAATTAGAATTTGATCATCATTTGGAATGTCTCCAGTAATGTTTCCTGTAGCAATGATTTTGGTCATACCGTATAGTCCTATGACAACGAGACCCACGGAAGCAACATAGACCCAAGTGCGGTATTTGCTTACAATGATAATGACGTATTCTATAAAGCCTTTTGAGTATACGCGGTATAAGTGTTGTAAATGTCTAGGCTTTGGTGGTTTCGAGTACGAAGCAATAATTGGGATAATACACAACGATAGCACAAATACGACCATGATGTTGATGCTGGAAATAATACCGAATTGCGCCAGTTTCTCTGAACTCGTGAACGTGACAAATCCAACAGCAGTGGTTAGGTTTGTAAGGAACGTAACAGATCCAATGCGACGAATCATGATGTACAAGGCTTTTGTCTTCATGTTCGTTCGTACATACTCTTGATGATACCTCGTTAAGAGGAATACACAGTTCGGAACACCAATGACAATTAATAATGGCGGAATTAATGCCATCATAATGGATAATTTGTATCCAAACAAGGCAATGCTTCCAAGTGCCCATATCACGGAAACAAATACCACAATATTACACTGAATAACCACCCGAATGGATCGGAAGAATAAGTATAAAAGCAAGGATGATGCTATAACGGATAAGGCAAGAAAAATATACATTTCACTGACGATTCTTTTACCCATTACTACCCGAATGTGAGGAAGACCAGCGAAATATGTTTTACCAAAATAAGGCGAATATGATTCAGCTAACTTTTCAATTTCAAAGACAACTTTGGATTTCTTTGGATTGGAAAGGCATTTTTCGTTCATGCTTATGAGCAACAACGAAACGTTTGTAGAATCGTTGTAAAGCATCCCTCTGTAGATGGGATTATGTCTGATTTCTTTTTTAAGAGAGTCAATACTTTTCTCTTGGAAAGCTGTTTTTGGATCTCCAAAAATCTGATAAGGATCAAATTTTTGCTCTTTCAAGTTGTTTTTTAGTCCCCAAAGTGTTGCCTCTGATATAACGTTCTCAACACCGTCATACTTCAGGATCTTGTAGGATAACTCTCTCCATTTTGAGAAATTACGCTTCGTGTAAAGCGAATCTGTTTGAATGGCAACAACAATCGTTGAACCATCCTCTCCAAATTCTAGTTTGAATTTTTCGAAGTCCTTTTGAACCGGACTATCCTTAGGAAGGGTGTTTCCAACGCGGTTATCAACCTTCAATGAAGTAAAGGCAAAGTAACCAAAGAAAACGGTCAGCAAAGCGATTATTGCTAAGATGTACAGACGGTTCCTTAAAATGATGCTCGCAAATTTACCCCACATAGATTGTTTCTATAAAAATCAAGAGGTGAAGTTAAGAAATATTTAGGAGAATAGGAGAAAACCATCCCTCAAGCATGCCGAAATAACCCGAAACGGTAAACCAAAGCGCTGAAAAAGTGTTATTCGTTTATATTAATTTGAAAAAGCAGCAAGTGATCAAAGACTTATTTAGTGATTTAGCTAAGGGACCAAAGCATTTTGAAAAACATATGCTTGAGGATGGTGAATATTGGTTTATGCGAGATTTTTTAAGCTTTGATCAAGCGTCAATTTATGAGACTTTGTTACTGAATACCATCGAATGGAAACAAGAAGAAGTCTACGTTTTTGGTAAAAAACACAAGGAGCCAAGAAAAACAGCTTGGTATGGAGACGAAGAGTGTGTGTATTCCTATGCTGGCAAAACAAATCACCCACTACCATGGACCGAGGCATTATTCCTATTAAAAACCGATATTGAAGCAGTCATTCCTGGAGCTAGTTTTAATAGTGTCTTATTAAATCAATACCGAGACGGAAATGATAAAATGGGCTGGCATTCGGACAACGAAAAAGAACTTGGAAACAATCCCATTATCGCTTCTCTTAGCCTAGGCGTCACAAGGTATTTCGATTTTAAACACAAGCGAATAAAGTCACTCAAAAAACGATTGGTACTTCCAGCTGGTTCGTTATTGATCATGTGTGGTTCCACACAAGAAAATTGGCTGCATCAAATTCCCCAACAAAAGACAGTGAAAGAACCGCGAATTAATTTGACGTTTCGCCGGGTGATTTAGTCAAATTAGTTAAAAGTTTAGACTGTGATAGTCCCTGTCTTTTAATTCGAAGCCTCGGAGTTGCTCCCGCACGTTGTTTCATTGTCCTTTTATAATTTCTTGCGTAAACGAAAAATCCCAAACAACCGAAGTCGCTTGGGATTTAACTTTCTCGTGAAAGGTGGAAGCCCATTCACAAGGTTTTAAAAAACAAAAAACCCTGACGTTGAAGTCAGGGTTTTGTACTCGAGGCGGCCCCGAGACTTCGGACCTG
>CAIRMS010000216.1 GCA_903879765.1 uncultured Flavobacteriales bacterium | reverse complement strand
TTTTATATTTACGCAACTAACTAAGCTAAAATGATAAAAAAACTATTCATTCAACTGCTATTTATTGGAATTAGTGGCCTAGCATTTTCACAAGAAATGTCAGTCACCGGTTTCGTAAAAAGCGAACTAAACGTGGGATTACCTTTTGTCAAGGTTCAAGTCAAAGGAGTTACAACAGGTGTAACTACAGATGGAACAGGTTTTTACCGTTTAAAAGTAAGCGATGCTGCTAATTCCACACTTCTATTTACACTCACTGGATATGAAAAACAAGAAATTGCCTTAAATGGCAGAAGTAATCTTGATATCGTTCTTGTTGAAATCGTTAATAACCAGCAGGAAGTTGTTGTTGGATACGGAACGGCTAAAAGCAAAGAAGTAACCGGAGCAACATCCAAAGTAAACGGTGAGAACATCGAAAAAATGAGCGTAGCTCGTGTGGATCAAGCCTTACAAGGACAAGTTGCCGGTGTAAACATCGCAACAAACTCAGGGTCACCAGGTGGTTCTTCCAACATCCGTATTCGTGGACTTTCTACATTTGGCGATAATGATCCATTAATCCTAGTGGATGGAGTTGTGTATGATTCGGAAGGATTAAACGCTTTGAATCCATCCGATATTAAATCAATTAACGTCCTAAAAGATGCTACAGCAGGGATTTACGGGGTTCGTGCAGCAAATGGTGTCATCATCGTTGAAACGAAAAAAGGAAACATCAATAGCAAGCCTCAAGTAGAATACAACGCGTATTGGGGTCAGCAGCAAACATCTAGAAAACTAGATTTATTGAGCGCTCAAGAATATGCTGTCATCAAAAATGAAATGTTTGCCATGGGTGGACAAGACATGCCTTTCAACAACACAAACTTGGGTATTGGAACGCCTTGGCAAGATTCTGTTTTTCAAACAGCTCCCATTCAAAGTCACAATTTAAGTATCAGTGGCGGAACAATGAATACACGTTATTCTATTGCTCTTGGATACTTTAATCAAGACGGTATCGTTGGTGGACCTAAATCGAATTTCTCTCGTTACAATGCACGTTTGAACTTCAGTACGGATATGTCCTCAAAACTAAAATTGAACTCTGTATTACTTTATTCCAACGATGCGCGCAGTACCTTGCCTGAAAACGGAATCGGATCTGTTTTATACAACACCATAAACGCATTCCCGAATGTTCCAATTCGCAAACCAAATGGGCAATTCTCCTACATGGAAGAAGTGAGTGACATCATTAATCCAATTGCGCAAATGCAAAACCAATACAATTGGAACACAGCTAACAAAATTGTTGGAAAAGAGGAGTTTGTTTATACCTTCAATGACCATTTATCCTTCACTAATCGTTTCAACTACAATGTTGCGTTTGTGGATGGAAAAGTATTCTCCCCACTTGTTTGGTATGGTGACGGAAAATATGCGAATACAGCACTTAACGACGATCTTGAATCTCCAACGGTAGAACTTGCACCGGGTGTAGAAATCGACCGCGGAGCAGCTGTTTACGAAGATCGTTCTACATTTGTTGATTTAACGTACGAAAGCTTCTTGAACTACGAAAGAACATTCTCTGAAGTACACAAAATCAAAGGAACAGCGGGAATTTCTATCTTCCAAAGAGAAGGAAGTTCTATAAACGGTACTGCATTTGGAATCCCAAATAATTCCGTTGCATATGCAGACATTTCAGCGAACACGGCTCAAGGTGGTTTCTTAAACAATGTAGGGTCATGGGAGTTTACTGAGCGTTTAGTTTCTTCGTTCTTACGTGCGGAATACAGCTACAAAGAAAAATATATGTTCTCCGGTATCGTAAGACGTGACGGATCAAGCAAGTTTGGAGCGAATAGTCGTTACGGTATTTTTCCAACAGCGTCAGCAGGTTGGTTGATGTCAGAAGAATCTTTCTTCAAAGTGAAATTCATCGACTACGCGAAACTTCGCATCAGCTACGGTGTTTCAGGAAATGACCAAATTCCTAACTTCGCTTACCGCGGTTTATTAAACGGAGAAGGAGTATATGTATTTGACGATTTAATTACGCAAGGTGTTGCAATTGGACGACCATCAAATCCAGACTTGAAATGGGAAACAACACGTCAATTGAACATCGGTGCTGACTTCACTTTCTGGAAAAAACTAGACTTTACGACCAATTACTTCATTAAAAATACGTTTGATTTACTTTTCCAACCAGACGTAACAGCAATCATTGGTTCATACGGGCCTGGTGGATATCCACCAGTAATCAACGCCGGAAATGTTTCTAATAAAGGTCTTGAATTAGAATTTGCTTACCATTTACGTAAGAAGAAAGATTTCTCTACTGACTTAAATTTTAACGTTACTACAATCACAAATAAAGTTACAAAGGTTCCAGACGGAGTTGATTACATTCCAGGTGCAGGATTTAGTGTAGGAGGAGATATCGCTACACGTTTCCAAGAGGGATACGAAATCGGATATTTCTTTGGATATGAAACAGCAGGAATCTATCAAACTCAAGCACAAATTGATGCTTCTCCCGTTGTACAAGACGGAGCAAAACCAGGAGATTTAATCTTTGTTGATCAAAACGGTGATGGCGTCATTAACTTTAACAATGATTCAGACAAAACGTACTTGGGATCAGCTATTCCAGATTTCACATTCGGATTCTCTTTCAATGTTCGCTACAAAGCGTTTGACCTTTCAGGGATGCTTTATTCGGCGATTGGACAAGAAATCATTCGCAACTACGAACGTCAACAACCTTATGCAAACCAATTAGGATATATGGTTGATCGTTGGACTGGAGAAGGTTCTACAAATGAGAATCCACGTGTGACGACAGAAGCTACACGTAATAATTTGTTCTCATCGTACTACGTTGAAGATGGTTCATTTGCTCGTTTGAAAAACGTTCAACTCGGATATAGCTTCTCTGCAGCGAAACTAAAGAAAATCAAAGTGGATTCATTCCGCATCTATTTATCTGCAAATAACTTGTTTACACTGACACGTTACCAAGGATTCGACCCTGATCTTGGTTCTTCAGGTGCGCTTTCTGCAGGAGTTGACTACGGATTCTATCCGCAAGCAAAAACATTCATGGGTGGTGTTCAATTAAAATTCTAAACGATGAGACTAATTCAAAAATCACTGATACTTACAGGACTTGTTATCCTATCACTTTCGCAAACAGCTTGTGACAAGTTTCTTTCTGTTGATCCTCCATACACACAAGATGTGGAGAATTTCTTTCAAACTCCGGAGGATTATGACCGTGCATTAACTGGTGCATATGACATGTTGCAAGCATCCTTCTTGACCATGTGGATTGGAGAAATTGCTTCTGACAATGCCATTGCTGGTGGAGAAAGTGTCAATGACTCACCTGGATTACACCAGATAGACGACATGACACACGGTGGTGTGAATGTTGAACTTAGAAACGTTTTTCGTTGGAATTACACAGGATTAACACGTGCTAACTACATCCTTGAAAACAAAGACAACATCGACTTTTCTGGTAAAGCACACATCATCGCAGAAGCGAAGTTCTTACGCGCTTACTACTACTTTGAGTTAGTGAAATACTTCGGAGATGTTCCATTAATCATCGACAAACGTATCGGTATTGAGGAAGCATTACAAATTGAACGTTCGCCTAAAGCTGAAGTATACGCGCAGATTGAAAAAGATTTACAAGAAGCTTCTGCAGTACTGAATCCTGTTGCTAGTCAAAAAGGGAGAGCAACAAAATGGGCGGCTATGTCATTCCTTGGAAAAGTTTACTTATACCAAAATAAATTTACGGAGGCAGCAGCAACGTTTGACGAAGTTATTGCTTCTGGAAGTTACAGTTTAACTCCAAGTTACACTGACCTCTTTTCTGTTGCCAATGAAAACAATGCAGAAACAGTATTTGATGTTCAATACACTGGTTTAGAAGGTGGGAGTTATGGCTGTTTAATTTGTCTTGAAGGAAATGCAGCTGTTGGATTCCAAGGAATTCGTCAGTACAATGGGCCTGTATATGGAGATGGAAACAGCTACAACTTACCAACGCAAGAATTGTACGATGCTTTCAGTTCTATCGACAGTCGACGCGCTGCAACGGTTTTAGACATCGATGCTTTCATCGCTTCGCAACCTAATCCAGCCTCAATTACATACGCTATAGGCGCTGGTGGACACACTGGATACTACAACAACAAATACATCAAACGTCAAGGTGAAATTGGTTTACCAGACAATGACTTAACTAGTCCAGTAAATTACCGTGTGATGCGCTATGCTGACGTGCTTTTAATGGCTGCTGAGGCTCATTACCAACTTGGACAAACATCAACTGCACAGCAACTTGTTAACCAAGTGAGAGGCCGTGCTGGTGTTCCAGGAATTCCTGTTAATTCAATTGAAGTTATTTACAGAGAGCGTCGCTACGAGTTATCTGGAGAAGGATTGCGTTTCTTCGACTTAGTTCGAACAGGACAAGCAGCTACATACATCGATGGCTTTGTTACAGGTAAACATGAATTATTCCCAATTCCTCAAGTTGAAATTGATTTAACAGGCGGAAATTGGTCACAAAACCCAGGTTACTAAAATTTAGAGTTATGAAAATGAAACTACTATTTTCAGCAAGCATTTTAACATTACTTTTTGCTTGTAAAAAAGACAATCCGCAATTAGGCGCTGCACCTACTGATGCAGATGCAGCTTTTACTTATACTGCTTCTGCTGGAAATGCGAACATCATTGAGTTCACAGCCAATAATCCGAACATTCAATGTATTTGGGATTTCGGTAATGGAACGAAAGCAAAAGGAGCAACAGTAAATTCTCCTTATCCATATGCTGGGACTTATACCGTGAAATTAACCGTATTTTCCTCAGGAGGAAGTAAAAGTTCGTCTCAACAAATAACCATTGCTCAAGATAACCTTGGACTTTTAAATAATCCAATTTTCATCATGTTAACAGGAGGAATTAATGGTCCTGGATATAAAACTTGGGTCATTGATTCCACTGCAGATGGACACATGGGTGTTGGTCCTGATCCAATTAGTCCATTAGGAGATATTCCAGAATGGTGGTCTGCAGGTGGATTAGACAAGTCCGGTGCCGGATTATACGGAGATAAATACGTATTCCACTTAAACGGATTCAAATTCGACATGATCAATAATGGAGATGTATACGTGCACAATTCGCTTTCTGCAAATTTCCCTGGATCATTTCAAAACCTTGGAGATTTCACTGCTCCATATGATGACCAAATGAATGAGTCTTGGACCTTACTTGAAAATGCTGAGACTACCATCACCATTTCCAACAATGCATTTATGGGATTCTATACTGGAGTTAATACCTACAGAATATTGGATATCACCGACTCTACCCTATCTTTACAGTACAAACATCATGCAGGCGGTTTCAATTGGTATTTGCGCCTGAAAACTGAATAAAATAATGATTATGAGCATTCATCACCTTATTATTTTCGTTTTTGCTGGACTTGCAGGATGCGATAAAACCAAGCCACCAGTTGTTACCTTGCCAACAAATTTGGCGACATCTATCACGACTACAGGCGCTTTAGTTGACGTACATGCTACAGCGGAAAACGCAAATTTCTACACCGTTACCTTTTATCATAATAATGATTCAACGGTAGTTGAGACAACAGATGGACACGCTGCTCATACCTATACAGCATCCGGAACATATTCGATTAAAACCTGTGCTCATACCACGTACACTGACTTTATACAGAAAATAGAAAACGTCACTGTGACTGTCACAGGTGGAAGTACTTCTGGCGCACCAACAACCGGATACAGCACGCCAAATTCCTATGCTAACTATTTACTTGTTTGGAGCGACGAATTTAACGGAACAAGCTTATCGCCCGATTGGACTTTTGATATCGGAACCGGAAGCGGTGGATGGGGTAACAATGAATTACAGTATTACACCAACCAAAATTATACCCTCAACGGAGGATATTTAGAAATCACAGCAAAAAACCAACCGTTTAATTCACAATTGTATACATCCACGCGGATGAAAACCCAAGGAATTAAATCATGGAAATACGGACGCATTGATATTCGTGCAGCTGTTCCTTATGGACAAGGAATATGGCCGGCATTGTGGATGTTAGGTGACAATATTACCACTGTTGGATGGCCTGCTTGTGGAGAAATTGATGTGATGGAATTGATTGGCGGAGCTGGAGCAAATGACCGCACCGTTCATGGAACAGCACACTGGAGTGAAAATGGAGCGCATGCACAATACGGAAATAGCACCACTTTAGCTTCTGGAAAATATGCAGATGAATTTCACGTGTTCTCCATTGTCTGGAATCAAAATAGCATCACTTGGCTGAGAGATGATATCGTTTATAATACACTCAATATTACTCCCGCAAACCTCAGTGAATTTAAAGAGAAATTCTTTTTGATTTTCAATGTCGCTGTGGGCGGAAACTGGCCAGGAAATCCAAATGCTACCACTGTTTTCCCTCAGACCATGTATGTTGACTACGTTCGCGTGTTTCAATAATCCGTTCAAAAAATAAAACCATTATGAAAAATTTATTCTACTACTTCAGTGGCATGCTTTTGCTATTGTTTTCATGTAAAAGCGCTCAGTCTATCACCACAGCACAAGCAAGCTCTGAAAATAAGGAATTGAATGTGCGCATTGCACAAATGTCCATTGAGGAAAAGGTAGGACAAACTTGTCAAATTACGTTGGACGTCATCTCGCAAACAGATGCAAAAGGAGCAACACGCATTCCTGCAACGATTGATACCGCAAAACTAAACGAAGCAATACTTAAGTACCATGTTGGATCTGTGCTAAATGTTGGTTCACACACTCTTAGTTTGGCAGAATGGAAAGGCATCATACCTGCCGTACAAAATTCCTACACTACGGGTAAAACCAAGATTCCAGTGATTTATGGAATTGATGCGATTCATGGGGTGAATTACACCGTTGGGGCAACTTTGTTTCCGCAAGAAATTGCATTAGCAGCAACTTGGAATCCAGCACTGGCTAAAACCTTCGGTGAAATTACCGCATACGAAACAAGGGCATCCGGAATTCCTTGGAACTTTTCTCCAGTACTTGATTTAGGAAGACAACCATTGTGGTCTCGTACCTTTGAAACTCTTGGCGAGGATCCATACCTAATCTCACAAATGGGATCTGCGATAATTGATGGCTATCAAGGTGGAACAACACCAGACGAATACCATGTAGCGTCTTGTATGAAACATTTTGTTGGCTACAGCGCAGCGAACAGTGGTCGCGATCGAACGCCAGCATGGATTCCTGAGAAATACATGAAAGAATTGTACTTGCCGTCCTTCAAGGCAGCAGTTGAACAGGGCGCGCTAACTGTCATGATCAACAGTGGTGCTGTAAACGGGATTCCTGGACACATCAATCATCACTTAATTACCGAAACGCTAAAAGAAGAATGGGGATTCGAAGGATTTGCTGTTTCCGATTGGGAAGACTTTATCATGTTGCATACCGTTCACTCCACATCCCCAAGTTTAGCAGATGCCTATGTACAAGCGTTCAATGCAGGTGTTGATATGAGCATGGTTCCATTAAGTCCACAGTACAAAGAATATTGCACCATCATGGTGAATGCCGTAAAATCAGGTGAAATTTCCATGGATCGATTGGATGACGCGGTTCGCAGAATTTTGCGTGTAAAAGAAAGATTGGGATTATTTGAAAGACCTGTTCCAACATTCGAGAACTATCCAAAATTTGGCAGTGCTGAATTTCAACAAGCATCCCTGAATGCGGCGCTTGAATCGATTACCTTAGTGAAAAATGAAAACAGCGTTTTACCTTTGAAAACCAATCAAAAAGTATTGATTGCAGGTCCAACGTCAAACAACATGATTTACCTTAACGGTGCTTGGACACATACGTGGCAGGGAGTGGATACTGCCTATAATACAAGCGGGTGTTTAACTGTTAAGCAAGCATTTGAAAAGAAATTAGGAAAAGAAAATTGCTTGTTTTCTCAAGGCGCAGAATTATATGCTGAAGGTGGTTTTGAAAAAACCCGATACGTTAATTTAACCGACTACAAAGACAAAATAAAGTTAGCAGATGTTGTCGTTTTATGTTTAGGGGAGCTTCCTGCTACAGAAAAACCAGGAGACATACTTTCCTTAAATCTTAATTCGGAACAGCGAATTCTTGCTCAAATCGCCTACGAGCAAAACAAAAAAGTAATACTTGTTCTCCTTGAAGGAAGACCACGCATTATTCACGACATCGTTTCTGGAGCTTCAGGAATCATCCAAGCGTATTTACCCGGAAATTACGGTGCAGAAGCTTTAGTATCGTTAATCTATGGAGACAAGAACTTTAGTGGTAAACTTCCTTACACCTACCCTAAATTTGATGGTGTTATTGAATTTTACGATCATCCAAAAAGTGTAGATCGATCAAAATCGGGAGATTTCTCTGCATACAATCCGGAATGGGATTTTGGTTTTGGTCTCAACTATTCGGACTTTGAATATACAGGACTGACATTGAGTCAAGAAACGTTTTCAGACAATGATAGCATCGCGGTAACCGTTACATTAAAAAACAACAGTTCAATCGCAGGGAAAGAAGTAATTCAACTTTATGTGAGTGATGATTACGCTAGTTTAATTCCAACCGGTAAATCGTTAAAACGCTTCGTTAAAATCGAGGTTCCAGCAAAATCAGAAGTAAGTAAAACATTCTATTTAAACTTGAAAGATTTTCAATTCGTCGGAAAAACGGGGGAATTTATAATAGAGGAAGGCGGATTTACCATTAGAACGGGAAATTTAAGCAAGAAATTAAGCTATAAAAAGAAATAAACTACCGCGAACATTTTCGATAATGCTTTGTTTAGAAGCTAAATACAATATATTTTTTCGTCCTTATTGTATTTTTTACTATATTAGTTTCGGTTTTCACATGAAAATCAACTATTTTTGAATTATAAACCTTTAATTATTAAAAAACATGAAAAAACTTTACATTTTATTCCTTCTTCCTTTCTTTGGATTGAACGCCCAAATTGAAGGAACATGGAAACTAGCTCCAGTAGCTGGAGCACTAGGCGTTGGACCTTCATTAGGAAATACTTCTTGGTGGTCTAATTCAACAGGAGATTTAACTACCCGTGCTTGTTTATTTGATGATTCCATCAAATTTGAACAAGGTGGTATCATGACGCATTACATGGATGGAAACACTTGGTTAGAAGGATGGCAAGGTGCAAATCCTGAAGCTTGTGGCGCTACTTTAGCTCCACATGTAGGTGGACAAGAGTCTTACAACTTTGATGCAACAGCAGGTACATTGACTGTCAATGGTCTTGGTGCTCATATTGGATTAGCAAAAGTAATCAATGGTGCTGAAATTAATAACCCAGCAAACGCTGCATCAAGTATCACGTATGACGTAGCTTTCTCTAATGGAGGAAATACTATGACAGCAACGATCAATTTTGGGCCTGGATTTTGGCAGTTTACCTACCAAAAAACACAAATTATTCAAGCAGCAACGCCATTAATCACGTTCCAAGTGAACATGAATAACTACACTGGAGCAGCTTTTAACACGGTTTATGTGAGTGGTACTTTCAATAACTGGAGTGGTAACGCTAACCCGATGACAGATGCGAACGCAGACGGAATTTGGGAAGTAACTTTACCTATTAACCCAGGAGCGATCGAATACAAATTCTCATTAGACAACTGGACAAACTCTGAGCAATTTGCTGGTGGTGAAACATGTACAGTAACGAATGGTGGTTTCACTAATCGTTCTTACACAGTTGCAGGGGACGCTAACTTAGGAGCTGTATGTTACGAAAGTTGTTCAGTTTGTACAGCTAACGTTACGTTCAAAGTAGATATGAATAACTACACTGGAGCGGCGTTTACAGGTGTCTTCATCAACGGTACATTCAACGGATGGAACGGAACTTCTAATCCAATGACTGACGCAAACTTAGATGGAGTTTGGGATGTTACTTTACCATTGCCTAACGGAACAATCGAGTACAAATTTACATTAGACGGATGGAACGCTTCTGAGCAGTTTGTTGGAGGTGAAACATGTACAATCACAACAGGTGGATTCACTAACCGTGTTTACACAGTTGCTGGTGCTGCTGACCTAGGTGTTGTATGTTACGAAAGCTGTGTTGCTTGTGTTAGTGGTTTGAATGAAAATGTAGCAGCTACATTCACATTAATGCCGAATCCAGCTCAAACATCTTTCAACATCGTATCTGCTGATAAAATCACAGAGATTGAATTAGTTGACTTAAGCGGAAAATCAGTTCGCAAAGTAACTGGTACAACTCATGTAACTGTTGCTGACCTTGTTCAAGGAATGTACACAGTGATCGTTCGTTCTGAAAACGGAACTTCTACATCACGTGTAATCGTTGAATAATTCACAATTATTTTAGATTGAAAGTAAGAGGGGCTTGTCCCCTCTTTTTTTTGTCCAAAAATTTGTAAACAAGGTGATAGATGCTTGTTCTTTCCGTACTTTTGTCCCATGGATCATGACATCGAATTGAAATTTCAAAAAGTTAAAAAAAGCCTAGAAAAAGACTTTGGACCAGGATTAGATGTTCCCTCTTTGTTGTTTCTTATTGGAGTAAATGAACTTGGTATCGGATACAAAGATTTTAGCAAGCAAGAGAAAACTGAATTAATGCATGTTGCCATTTGCACACTACTCGAACCCTACGGTTATTATGAATTTGAAGGCCGAGATAAAGATCAATGGCCGCATTTTAAACTGAACCAATTGATTCCGGCGCTAGGTCATCAAGAAGAACAACATTTGATGAAAGAAGCAATGATTGACTATTTCATTCAAAATGACTACTATACACCTGATGAAACAGAATGATCTTCCGCAAGAAAAGACCTTGTAAAAATGTTGTAGAAGAACAAGCTTAATTCGTAATTTTGCACCATGACTCAAGAGACTACTCAAGCTCCTTCCACTTTTAAAACCTATTTGGTTTTCACCAAGTTTCGATTGTCTTTTCTAGTGATTTTATCTGCCCTTTCAGGATATTTATTTGCGGGTGGAAAAGATGGCTTGGTAATTTTCTATTTAATGCTTGGGGGAACACTTGTAACTGCCGCTTCAAACGGTGCCAATCAAATCTGGGAACGTGATTTAGATAAATTCATGAACCGCACCAATCGACGTCCTTTACCTACCGGACAAATGTCCCTGCGCGAAGCGTACATTATCTGCACCTTCTCATTGATCACTGGAACAATCTTGTTGGCCTTAATCAATTGGAAAAGTGCCATTCTAGGTGTTCTCGCTTTTATCAGTTACGTTTTCATTTATACGCCGCTTAAACAAAAAACACCTTGGGCTGTGTTCGTTGGTGCTTTTCCCGGCGCCATACCTCCACTATTAGGCGCAATTGCTCACACCAATGCATTTGGATTCGAACCTGGAGTTTTGTTTTTCGTTCAATTCACTTGGCAATTTCCTCATTTTTGGGCGATTGCTTGGGTCTTGTACGACGACTATAAAAAAGCAGGTTTTTCTCTTTTACCTTCTCGAACAGGAAGATCTAAACATTCTGCCTTTCAAATCATGTTGTATGCATTGGCACTGATTCCATTTAGTTTAGTTCCTTGGTTATTAGGATGGACTGGCATTTATTCGCTCATCATTGCAAGTGTACTCGGAATTGGTTTCTTTCTATATGCGTACAAACTTTACCACAGCCTAGAAGTTTTAGATGCGCGTAAACTTATGTTCGCCTCATTTGTTTATTTACCGATCATACAATTTGTTTACGTATTTGATCGCACCATATAATCGTACATTCATTCCTTAAATCGAACATGCCATGAGCAACGAAAACGAAGAAAAAATGACTACAAAAAGAGACTTCTCCAAAGAAATTAGTCCAGAAGTAAAGGAGAAAATGAAGAAAAACCTTGTATACGTAGGGATTTTCAGTGTAATCATGCTATTTGCTGGATTTACTTCCGGATATTACGTATCCATGGGAGATTCCTTCTGGTTGAAGTACCCAATGCCAACATTCTTTTGGCTTAGTACCGCGAGTATCGCTTTGAGTAGTTTAGCGTTTGTACTCGCTATTCGAAGTGCGAAAAAAAATCAGCAGGGACAAATCAAAATGTGGATGGCCGCTACACTTATTTTTGGCGCTGGTTTCATTTATTGTCAATTCAAAGGTTACGGAGAATTGGTGCGTAATGGTTTCCACGCAGTCAATAATTTAGTTGTTACTGATGGACGATATGGTGATTATTTTGAAGTAAAATACAACGACAAGTTCATCGATGTCGATGGCAATAAATTCGTATATGAAGGGAAAGAGATGAATCCAAACGATTTCAAATCTTTTCAAACATTCATGGCACAGTTTAAAACTGTTAAACAAAACAAAGCACTTCGATTAACAAATCCGGATGGTCGTTTTGAACTGTATTTTAACCAACAACCGTTGATCATCAAAAAAGGACTTTTGTTCGCCAATGATTCCACCCAACTTCAATTTACGGATGAAATTAGACTAAGCCAACTTGCTGTTAACATCCTTGACGGACGCGGGGACTTTTTTGCAAGAGGTGAATATGGAAAAGATTTTACCATTTACTACAAAAAACAACTGCTAGACTATAAAGACCGCAAACTTTGGTACAAAGGAAAGAGCATCAAACCTCATCTTCAGGTAAAGGCAATGGAATCAGCAGACTCCGCTTCTCAATATTTATATCTGATTACGTTCATTCACTTACTTCATGTGCTTGTTGCGTTAATCTATTTACTAAAAGTAGCAACAGCTTCATTTAGAGGTGCTTTCAATTCAGAGAACCATTTATCCTTACGATTGAGCGCATTATTCTGGCACTTTTTAGGTGTTTTATGGTGTGCTTTACTCTTGTTTTTCATATTTATTCACTAAACTTGCAAAAAATTAGTTAAATGGCTGGACATACAACACAACTAGATGCCAAGACCCTTTGGGGTGGAAAAGAATCACCTTTTCAAACAAGCTATGGTAAATTAATGATGTGGTTTTTCCTTGTGTCAGATGCACTGACATTTAGTGGATTGCTTATTGCTTATGGATTTACGCGTCACGACGCGCAAGATGCATGGCCAATTGGTGAAGAAACCTTTAATTCAATGCCCTTCTTGGGACACGGCTATCCTCTACTCTATGTGGCTTTGATGACGTTTATTCTCATCGTTTCTTCTGTGACGATGGTATTAGCCGTTGAAGCAGGACACAGAATGGACCGTAAAGGTGTTACAAACTGGATGATTGCTACCATTATTGGAGGATTCTTCTTTGTTGGTTCTCAAGCATGGGAATGGTCTCACTTTATTCATGGTTCTGAATTTGGAAAAATTGAATTAGCTGACGGTTCACAAGCAATTGTAAAAGGACATTTCGGTGAAATCAAAAACTTTACAGTCATTGAAGCTGGTAAACACCACAAAGTGGGTGAAGTCATGAAAGATGATTTAATGCATGAATTTCAACATGCAGCTGAAAAAGGACACCTAGAAGGTGGTAATATTCATTTCGCAGATGGTACTGTTGCTAAAATCAATAAGGCAAAAGACCATGAAATGAAATTAATCATCAAAAAATCAGGCGCTAAACACGAAATCGGTGGAACACCAATCACCGGAGCTGCGGCTGAAAAAGTGTATTACGAAGCACTTTACAGTGGAGAGGCTAATCGCGTTGTTTATGGTGCAAACATGAAACAAAACGAATACGGACCGCAACAATACGCTCAATTCTTCTTCTTTATTACTGGTTTCCATGGTTTTCACGTTTTTTCTGGAGTAATGATTAACATCATCATCCTATTAGGTGTTCTTGCAGGAACATACCACAAACGCGGACACTATGAAATGGTTGAGAAAACTGGACTTTACTGGCACTTTGTCGATTTAGTTTGGGTATTTGTATTTACTTTCTTCTACTTGATCTGATTTAATCACACTAAAATATATTCTCATGGAAAGAGATGATTTAATTGAATATTCATTGCATACGCACCACGACGAGGCAAAAGGAAAGTCTATTCGTAAGAAAATTCTTAAGGTTACTATATTACTTACCGTAATTACAACCGTTGAAGTTTTTATTGGTGCATTTATCAAACAAAGTAATGATCTTTGGGCATTTGTAAAATGGTCATTCATCATCATGACGCTTGTAAAAGCGGCTTACATTGTAATGGTATTTATGCACTTAGGAGACGAGAAAAAAGCCCTTAGAAACGTTATTTTGATTCCATATGCAATCTTCATCGCTTACTTAATCTTTATTGGATTATGGGAGGCTGCTGAAGTTTCTTCTGCTTTGAAATCTTTCGGATTTTAATAAATGCCACAAAACCAGCAACCAAGAAGTCGTGCTAAATCGATTCTAGCTTTGCTGTTGGTCTTTGGTCCAGCGCTTTTCCTTATTCTTATTTCTACACGCCGCTGTGAACACAAATTCAAAAAGCTCGATGACTATGGATTAGTGAAAGCTCCATCGTTTGAAGTCTTTGAGAATGGTAAAAACGAAGTAAAGAATTTAAGTGATTACAAAGGAGATCTTGTGGTAATTACAACCATACAAACTACCTGTCCGAAAGAATGCGGTATTTCTTTATGGCACTTCAATCAAATCTTATTTCAGCACATCCGCAAAAACAAACGAAAAAAGCTAAAACAAGTGCGTCTAATCTCTTTCGCTACAGATGAATTTGGTCGACCAGCAAGTGACGAACAAATCCAAACAATCAGAGAGATGCTCAAAGATGATGTGGAAGACTACGATCCGTCCCTTTGGATTATAGCGAAAGGCGACCCAGCCAAAGTCTACGATATCAAGCACAACAATCAACGTTTGTACAGAAGAGGAAAAGAATACTTTGGCGGTGTAAGTTATTCCTCACTTATGCTGTTACTCGATAAACAAAATCACCTTCGAATGGTTTTAAAAGGTGATGAAGAGGGAATGATTCGCCGAATGAAAGAACACCTTGCCCTGCTTCAAAAGCAATATGATAAAGAACGGGCAAAAAATGGCTAAACTATCTTTTCTTTTTGTGCTTACTATGCTACTCTATTCTTGTGGCGAGGAAACGCCACAAAAATTACCCATATTAGGCAATGCTGACATTTTGTATAAAACCGTCAATGGAAAGGAAGTGGCAGACACATTGTATCCGACAATTCCAGCATTCTCTTTTCTAAACCAAGACAGCATTCTGGTAACAAACAAAACCTACAAAAACCGTGTATGGGTGGTAGAGTTTTTCTTTGCAACATGTCCTACAATCTGCCCAATTATGAATGTGCAATTCAACAAGTTGAATAAGGAAACCAAAAATCTTCAAAAACACATTCAATTTCTATCGTTTAGCATCAACCCAAAAAACGATGTTCCATCCGTTTTAACAAAATACAAACGCGATCATGGAATCACAGCGAATAACTGGGACTTCCTCACTGGAAACGAAGCAGAAACACATCGATTAGGCATCGAAAACTTTTTGACCTTTGCAGGAAAAGATGACGAAGCAGCTGGCGGATACGCTCACTCTGGTTCATTTACCCTTGTGGATAAATCCGGACATGTACGCGGAGTTTATGCAGTTACGAATATGGACTTAAGCGTAAATGCGAAAGAATACAAACGACTGAAAACAGATTTAATTAACCTTTTGAAATATGAATACCATGTCAAATAACAACCTTCCATCCTCTAAATACAGAAAACTTGTCGTTGCCGTATCCATCATTATTCCAATTGCTGTTGCGGCATTGTTCGGAATTAAAGTAGAAGGTGTCGATTTATCGTTTTTACCGCCTTTTTACGCATCATTGAATGGAATAACGGCAGTTTTATTGATCCTTGCCTTAGTATTCATTAAAAGCGGCAATATGAAGCTGCATCAACGCACTATCCAAGTTTGTTTAGGCATAAGCTTGCTGTTCCTTGTTTGTTATGTAGCGTACCACATGACATCTGATACGACGTTATACGGTGATATGAACCATGACGGAATCGTTGATGCAAATGTTGGTTCCGTTAAATACCTCTATTATTTCATATTAGCATCACATATCCTGTTGAGCATTGCTGTTATTCCACTTGTATTATTTACCTATTTATTTGCTTTAGAAGGAAATTATGTGAAACATAAGAAATACACGCGATTAGCCTTTCCAATCTGGTTGTATGTTGCCGTAACAGGTGTTGTGGTTTATTGGATGATATCTCCGTACTATGTGTAATAAAGCTTGGCAAAAAAAAGTGTAACTTTCAGTTCAAACTTTAAATTTTACAAAATGGACCAAACACATTTACACCTCATCACCAACCACATTGCCATCATTGGTACGCTATTCGCTGGAATAGTACTTTTCATCGGATTAATTTCCGACACCGTTCAAACACGCGTCGCTGCGTTCATTTTAATGCTAATCTCAAGTATTGGTGGGTACATAACCTTCAAGACCGGACACGAAGCAGAAGAAACCGTTGAACACATCAAAGGAATCAGTGAATACGTGATTGAACAACACGAAGAGTTCGCTGAAAAAGCCCTATGGTTTATTATTTTACTCTTTATTGCCTCCATTGTTGGAATCTACGCAGGGAAAAAGAATCTTCCTACTGAGAAAAAAATCTCTTGGATTATTTTACTAATCTCTTTTATTAGCTTTGCGGTATTCGCTTGGACAGGATATTTGGGAGGACAAATAATGCATGCAAACGAAATTTAAATTCCTTTTTTCATGATTGCATCTGACAAACAAAATCGCTACGATAAAGCTTACCTTAGACTTGCTCTAAGTTGGGCTCAGCTTTCTCATTGTGCGCGTAAAAAAGTGGGGGCAATTATAGTAAAGGATTCCATCATTATCTCTGACGGATACAACGGTACACCCGCCGGATTCGACAACTGTTGCGAAAACGACGAAGGTCAAACGCATTGGTATGTTTTACATGCAGAAGCAAATGCTATTCTAAAGGTGGCTAGATCTTCGAACAATTGCAAAGATGCAACACTTTATTTAACGCATTCTCCTTGCAAAGATTGCAGTAAACTCGTTCTACAGTCAGGGATAACACGATTAGTCTACCAAGAAGCTTACAAAGATACATCTGGTATCGACTTTCTAAAAAGTGCTGGATTAGAAGTGGTTCAATTTGAAAAATGTGACGATGTCTGAAGAAACAAGAAATAATTACATCCTTCCAATTATTATTTCTATTGTGTTAGCAAGCGGAATTATTGGCGGGCAACTCTTAACAAACGTAGGCAAGAAGTCTTCCGGTGAAATCCAAAAGCTGGAAGATATTTTATCGATTCTTGATAAAAATTATGTCGATAAGGTTGATAAAGACTCTGTTTTTGAAGCAACAATTTCAGATATGCTTCACAAATTAGATCCACACAGTAATTACATAGCTGCAAAGGATATGAAGTCCATGAACGAATCAATCGAAGGAAAATTTGGTGGAGTAGGAATTCGTTTTTTACTGTTGCGAGACACGATTTGCGTGACCAATATCATCCCTAATTCCCCATCTCAAAAGGCAGGAATTAAAGCAGGCGATAAAATCATAAAAGTAAATGGGAAAAAACTCCATGGGAAAAATATCACCAATGAAATGGTCCTCGCATCTTTGAAAGGTGAACCCGGAACGGCCGTTGGTGTAACAATTGTCCGCGGAAAAAAACAAATCAACTTTAACCTCGTTCGCGGAATTATACCCATTTCCTCTATTCCATGTGCTTACATGATTGATAAACAAACAGGTTACATTCTTATATCTGAATTTTCTCAGGTGACAGCAGAAGAATTTTACAACGAAAGTTCAAGACTTGTGCAACAAGGAATGACAAAATTAGTCTTGGATTTACGGAACAATCCTGGCGGAGTTATGTCTTCAGCAATCGAAATTGCGGATGCTTTTTTAGCGAAAAACAACATGATTCTCAAATCAAAAGGAAAAAACGAAGGAGAACACACCTATTATTCAACGGCAGGCGGACACTTAGAAAAAACCAAAGTTGTTGTCCTAATTAATGCCAATTCGGCATCAGCAAGCGAAATTTTAGCGGGTGCACTTCAAGATAATGATAGAGGCTTAATTGTTGGAAGAAGATCCTATGGGAAAGGCCTCATTCAAAAGGATGAAGTACTAAGAGATGGAAGCAACCTTCGTTTAACCATTGCACGATACTACACGCCTTCTGGACGCTGCATTCAACGTTCATACAAAGGTGGATTTGATAATTACATGAAAGATGAAGAACGCATCACGCGAAATGAGTTCTTTAAACCGGATAGTTCCATTTTTGTTGACTCACTGAAATTCAAAACGAAACATGGAAGAACAGTTTATGGCGGTGGCGGAATCATGCCAGACGTTTTTGTTCCGGGTGATACCTCAGGCGCCTCTTTTTACCTCACAGAATTACAATGGAGTGGAGCACCAAGAGCTTTTGCCTTCGACTTTATGCAGCAAAATAGATATAAATGGTCCACTGCAAAGGACTTTGTTCAGCAGTTTCAGGTAAGCGATGAGTTATTGAAAACATTTATTTCGTTTGCTCAAAAAGATTTTCACGTACAAAAAGACCCGCTTGGGCTTGCTGTTAGTAAGGAACTGATTAAACGAACGTTAAAAGCTGAAATTGCGAGCCAAAAATGGACGGAAGAAGGATACTGCCGTGTTATCAATCCATTTGACAAAGAACTGATAAAGGCACTATCTAGTTTGAAATAAATCAGTTATTTTTTTCGCTCAGAAAGAAATAAAATGATAAAAACCCCAACCATTCCTAGTACTGTCCAAACAGCTACCCAAAAAGTACTGCCTAATGCTAAAGGTAAAAGTATGTTCATGGTATTTTTTTTGAAAATTACGCGATAAAGTCATACAACTCCATTGAAATGAACATTGATAACAAATCAATTATCAAAGAGGCACTGCTAATGATAATAGCTTGATTTTTAGAATCAAAAGGACAAAGTAATGCGATAATGCTTCCCATCAACGGTTAAAATATATCCGCCAATTGGAAAATTACCTAGGTCCAATAAGTAAGAAGTATCAACAACTATCTCTCCAAAATATTGACCCATCAAATTTTGAATTTGCACCATTTTACCGATCCATTGTGAAGGAACTCTTATAATATGAGCAGATGGATTCGGGTAAATAGTAAGATCCGAATCCATTACAAGGGCGTTTATTCCCGAATTACCTGAAAAAAAATTGGTGAAATCGAAAGAAAATAATTTTGGTGGGATGGTAATGACCGACGTTATTTGTTCCGCACTTATAAAACCTGAGGCAGAATCCTTAAGCGCTATTCCTTCGGTTTGTGATAATGTAAGCATATTACCAAGTTCAATCCTTCGTTTGTTTCCATTAAAAATAGCAACATCGGAATAATCAAAAAGCAAGTAAACAAAACTTGTATAGAAATTCGATCCATTATTCTTGTAACCTAAAGCGATGACTCTTTTCGAGGCAGAATCAAGACTCACATCGGTAAGTAAACCATCCACAAACATTGAATCTTGTGGAAAAATGGTAAGCGTGTCATTCCATTCTGACTCAAATCGGTAACGCTTCGAATATAAATTATCCCAGCCTTTCGAGAGTAACACCAATGAATCATTGTCGAAATAAAAGGATTCACAGTCAAACGAATGTCCATTAGTGGCATGACTATAAGTTGTCTGATCACCATACTTAAATGTACGTTTCTGTGCCAGAATCTGATTGTTCCCACTTAATAAATCAGCTTTATTTACTTCATATATACAAAGATCTGTTCTGTTGCCAGGATTGTTACCGAAGTCTCCAATATAGATACGTGTGTCACTTTGAGTAAGCGCTTCCCAATCTACATTGTTGGCATTTGTAATACAAAAGGTGTCTATTATATTTCCGGTTTGATCTAGCTTAAACAAACACGGTAAAGAACCTCCATCATTTACCATCCATAGATATTCATTCCAATAAATCATCCCAGAATTTTCAAGTAATATACTAGAAAGATTTTGGATGAATACAGGCGCATGGTTTGTTACAGGATATACGCATGAACCATCATTTATACTCGCTGAAACGTCAAAATTGTCTGCTTGAGGATCTGTACAGCCAATCTGTGCGAATAATCCAACGAAAGGCCCATAGCACAACAGGATTAAAATAATTTTTCTTGCCAATTTGCTGCTTGATTTTCTGTTAACAACCCTAAATCTAATAATTCGGCAACTACTTTTGAAAATTCTTTGGGTGCTAATTCTTTTCCATAATTCCACTCGGTCTGATCCAACCATTGTTGTACCTCTACTTGAGGCAAAGCATACCTCCACGCAAATTGTTCGGCTGAATTCGGCTGATGTTTAAGGCGAAAGGCTTCTTTTTGAACAACAGACGCCATTTCACGCAATAACGTTTCATCCGAATGAAGTAACTCTGTTCTCACAGCGATGACAAAGCAAGGCCACGGTGTATAAACCTCATCTAGTAAACGACATTTACCTTGATCGACAAAGGGGGAAGTGGTAAATTTTTCCCAAAGAAATCCTTGAGCTTCGCCATTGTTTAGGGCCCATATACCACCATAAACATCCCCTACAACATTAAACTGCAGTCTATTAAGATCCCATTTTTCTTGCTGTGCTTTTACAAATGCCATCAGGTGTGAACCTGAACCTTCTCGTGAAATCGCGAACGTTTTTCCATTTAAGTCGCTGAGCTCTTTAATCGATCCGTCAACAGGAACGTGAAGTCCCCAACACAATGGACTTTCTACGTAAACGTTTAATATTTTTGCATCAAGCCCTTGAAGGATTGCTCGTGTAATTCCTTCAGTTAACAGCACTGCAATATCAATGGATCCTGCTTGAAGTCCTTTAATCATTTGCCCTGTACCGCCCGTCATATCCGACCAGTGTAATTCAACACCCAAAGGCTGAAACACACCTTCTTCGATGGCATTCCGCCATGGAAGATTAAAATGTTCTGGCACACCTCCTATTTTAAATCGCTTCATCCTTCGTTCTGATTAAAAAATTGCATCTCGTACAAGCGTTTATAATAACCATTTTCTATTTGCAACAATTCCTGGTGCTTACCAATTTCGACCAATTCACCTTTTTCCATTACCACAATACGGTCTGCTTTTTGAATGGTTGACAAGCGATGTGCAATAACAATCGATGTTCTGCCTGAGGTGATTTTCTCTGTTGCACGTTGAATCAATTGTTCACTCTCACTGTCAACATTGGATGTTGCTTCATCTAAAATTAAAATTTGAGGCGCGTAAATGTATGCCCGTATAAACGCTACTAATTGGCGTTGTCCAACCGACAACATTCCTCCTCTTTCGCCTATTTCGTGCTGGTAATTACCCGGTAATTTCATGATGAAATCATGTGCGCCAACTGCCTTTGCTGCAGATACCACATCCTTCATTGTAAACTGTGGGTCACCGAGGGTAATGTTTGAGAAAATGCTCCCAGAAAAAAGAAAAACATCTTGTAACACAATCGCAATGTTCTTCCTTAACTCAGCTAATTGAATGTCCTGAATTGGAACTGAACCAATACGTATTTCTCCAGAATCATGTTCATAAAAACGGCCAAGCAAATTCACAATCGAGGTTTTACCTGCACCCGTTGCACCAACAAAAGCAACCGTTTCCCCATGGTTAATTGTAAGGTTCACATGTTTCAATACCGGACTTCCTTTCACGTAAGAAAAATCCACGTTTTCGAAACAAACAGGCTGTGCAAAATCCACATTCGTCAAGGTGCCACTATGCTGTAAATCTGCTTGTTCATCCAGTACGTCGAAGACCCTTTCTGCCCGAACCGTTCCGCGTTGGAGAATATTAAACTTATCTGCAAGCTGTCTGATTGGACGATACAACTGATTAATCCACAATGTGAAGGCAAATACCTCTCCATACATAGAACGAATTTCAAGAGATGATTTACCGGATACATGAAGCGCACCCCAAACCAATAAGAATGCAATGGACAAGGAGCTGAGGATATCAACAATAGGGAAAAAGATGGAGTTAGCCCAAACTGCCTGAATATGTGCTTGTTTATGTCCTTCATTAATCTTTTCAAAGCGCTTAAATTCTTCCCTTTCACGATTGAACAATTGAACAACGCTCATTCCGCTCAATCGTTCTTGAACAAACGTGTTAAGTCTGGTAACAGCCACGCGTTCTTTTTGGAAAGAATCCTTCATTGATTTAGCGAAAATCTTTGTTGCAAGCAGTAAAAACGGAATTGGAACCAAGGTCATCCAAGCTAATTCCCAATTATTCAGGAACATCAAGAATAAAATAAAAATCAAAGAAACTAAATCTGAGATAATTTCCATGATTCCGGATGAAAACACCTCAGTTATTGCCTCCATATCTGAAACAACGCGGGTTACCATCGCTCCTACCGGATTTTTATCGAAATAAGACATCCGCAAACGCAGAAAATGTTCAATGATTTTCTTTCTTAAATCACGGATAACAGACTGTGCTAATAAATTGGAAAAATAAGAAGAAATGAGTTGAAGAATTCCTTCCACCACCATCACACCGAGTAAGAGTAATGACCACCAAAGTAACATGGATGGATTTTGTGTTTCTACAATGTATTTGTCCACCATTCTTCCTATTAACAATGGACGCAATGGACCTGAACCCGATAAGAGAAGGACCGAAATAAGAGCAATCAGAAGATACCTGCGGTATGGTTTCGCAAAGAATAATAAGCGTTTAAAAAGCTTTTTTTTTTTGTGGCTGTGTTGACTTCATGTTCGGTGTGCAAAATTAACGCAATTCACCAATAAACACCCTCCATTTACTCAAGCATGTATAAGTTAATAGCTGCATTTTGTAGAAACTTTTATTATCGCTATCTTTGCGTTCAATTTTTGGAAGACGTGGGAGTAAAAATATTTGCCGGTAGATCATCAGAAGCCCTTGCTGCTAAAGTTGCAGAGAATTTTGGCGTAGCACTTGGAGACGTTAAAGTAAGTGTTTTTAGCGATGGGGAATTTCAACCCTCATTCGAAGAAACGGTTCGTGGACAAGATGTTTTTATTGTTCAATCAACAATGCCGCCAACAGAAAATTTATTTGAATTACTCTTGTTGGTTGATGCAGCACGTCGTGCTTCCGCTCGAAAAATCATCACTGTTATTCCGTATTTTGGATTTGCTCGTCAAGACAGAAAAGACAAACCACGTGTTGCCATTGGCGCAAAACTTGTTGCTAACATGTTGATGGCGGCGGGTGTGGACCGTGTGATGACAATGGACTTACACGCTGATCAAATCCAAGGATTCTTCGAGGTGCCTGTTGACCATTTGTATGCTTCAACTTTATTTTTAGCAGAAATTGAAAAATTAGACACTTCCAATTTAGTTGTTGCTGCACCAGATGCCGGTGGAGCAAAACGCGCAAATTCATACGCAAAGAATTTAAATTGTGGTTTAGCGTTGTGTCATAAGCACCGTAAAAGACCAAATGAAATTGCTGAAATGACTGTCATCGGAGACGTTGACGGAAAAGATGTAATTATCATTGACGATATGTGTGATACTGCTGGAACATTAACCACTGCAGCAGACCTATTGATTGAAAAAGGAGCAAAAAGTGTTCGTGCATTCTGCACACATGCAGTTTTAAGTGGACCTGCATACGAACGCATAGAAAACTCTCAATTAACCGAACTAATTGTTACAGATACGATTCCGATGTCACAACAGAGTGATAAAATTCGTGTTATTACAGTGGCTGAATTGTTTGGAGACGTTATCAAACGTCTTGTAAACAATGAGTCAATTAGTTCTCATTTTGTAATCTCTTAATTAAATATACATGAAAACAGCACATTTGAGCGGTTCGCTTAGAACGAACGTAGGGAAAAAGGATGCTGCCAGCCTAAGAAATGCTGGTCTAGTTCCTTGTGTGCTTTACGGCCAAGGTGAGCAAACTCACTTCTCAGTAAAGCGA
>CAIRMS010000215.1 GCA_903879765.1 uncultured Flavobacteriales bacterium | reverse complement strand
TTGTTTTTGAAATTGAAAATCCAGAAAGTGAAACATACTATCGTTTTGCTGGGACAAATGTTATCGCTGTTTACGAGAACATTAATGGTAACTGGGTATACATTAAAAAATTTAATACATTTTCTGACCCATACAGTTTTCGAGGGCAGGGTGCAGAATTAATAGGATTCGATATTTCTGGAAATGGAAAATTAGCGATTCTATTTTGGGGAGGGACAATGCATAATGGGGGTATAATTGAGGAGAAATATTCCATTTATCAATTTGATGGACAGGAAATTAGTAAAATATACCATGGAATGAAATCATACAATGATTTCGCAAACAGCTTCACAGAGGAGTCAGATAAAGTGGATGATTCCTTTGTTCTTTCATTCAAAGAAAATGGACAAGAATATTATGATTTAATTGAAACAAAAGAGAGTTTTGGCAAAGTGGTGTCAAAAAGAGTTTTAAAATTTAATTTAACTACGCGTGAATATGAGTAAAAACAAATTGACTACTTTATTTTTTTTAGTTTCCTTGTTTCATGGATTAGGATTTTCTCAATCAAAGAAGGAGCAAATTGAACTATTGCAACAGCGTTTTGATAGTTTACAGGTCGTTCAAAACAAATTAATCGTTTCCGGCACCAAAACACAAAAGGAGTTTGATACCTATAAAATGCTGTCGGTTAAGAGATTGGATAGTTTAAATACCTTGCGAGTTTCTGAGTTAAAACGCAATCAATCGTTAAGCACACAATTGAATGAAGCAAACGCACGAAATCAGAAAAACGATCAAGAAATACTCGAATTAAAGCGTTCCCTTCAAGAAAGTGAAACAGCGATGATGGCGTTAACGCACCGTGTTGATTTGTTGTTGGACTCTGTCACCATGTATAAAAAAGCATTAGAAAAGACTGTGACTGTTCGTGATTTATCAGATGGGAAGTTTAGCAAGAGTGAATTGGATTTCATCATTGAATACTTTAAAAAGGAAATACTCAACTATTCTCATGATGGGTTAGGTGCTGTGATGGAAATAAATGGTGAACAAATTATTGTTCACCTTGAGGGAGAGTTAGGGTATGTACCAGCATTTCATTTGGAAAAAAAACTACCTGCTTGGATTGCTGGTGACTTGGACCATGATGGAACGAATGAAATTATTTTTGATGTTTTTTTTACAGGGGGAGGGACTACTTATTGGATTAAAATATTTTGTCTTAAGCTTAATGAAAATAGTCGTTATTCGCTCATTGAAATGGACGCTCCATGCCCTTGTACAAACAAATTGGAATGCCGCGAGCCAACTGCGAATATTCAAGGTTTTTCAAACAATCTAATTACAATTAATTCACAATGTTTTGGTTCAAATGATGCCATGTGTTGTCCAAGTTCAAACGTGAAAGCGAAATATAAATTCCTCAACAACAAATTGATATTGATGAATTGATCAACATTTAAAGTGTATGCGGAACCCGAAAAGCATAAGAGTAGGGAAATCAAATCAAATAAATTAGAATCATGAAACTAAAATTTGCCTTAATATCGATTGTTACGCTCATGGCTTTTACATCGTGTAAAAAAATGAAAGGACCAAGATTAACCATCAACGGATCTAACGACACCATCATCACTTTGTATAGTACGTATACAGATCCGGGAGCTTTGGCAACGAACAAAGATGGATCACCGCTAGATGTCACCGTTGACAACCCAGTAAACACTGATGAAGTTGGTTATTACTATGTGAGTTACACCGCGACAAATGAATTTTCAAGCATCGAATTAAAACGAAAAGTTACCGTTTTAGCAAACATTGGTCAAACCTATAAAGGTGGAATGTTCTTTGCCTATGTACAACAAGGTGATGTCGGTTATGTGGATGGAGAGATACACGGTTTAGTTTGTTCTTCCTCCGACCAAAGTACTGGAGTGGCTTGGGGTTGTCAAGGTGGAAATGTTCAAACATCAGACTTAAATGGATCAGGATCCAATAATACTACGCTCATTGAAAATTCATGTGGCGAGGCAAATATCGCCGCGAAAATCTGTTCGAATCTCACTTTGAATGGCTATTCAGATTGGCATTTACCTTCAAAAAATGAATTGAAATACATGTATCAAAACCTTCATTTAAACGGATTAGGAAATTTCTCTACCACACCCGGGGATAATTTTTATTGGAGTTCCTCACAGTTCGATAATGGACAAGCGTGGTACAGGTATTTTGCCACCAACAACGAAACCACCGGATTTAAAAACGGTACCTTGAGAGTGAGGGCAGTGAGAAAGTTTTAGAAAATGGAGTGAAGACTACCTGAAGTCGGATAAAAACTCGGATAAACGAAAAAAAGCAGAGTTCATGTTTCGCTTTCGCTCTAACAATCACTCTGCTTTTATGTACCCCGGGCCGGAATCGAACCGGCACTCCCGAAAGAACAGGATTTTGAATCCAGCGCGTCTACCAGTTCCGCCACCGGGGCATTCAGGGTGCAAAGATAACAATAAATTAATTTAGATTCCAAAACATGAAGCCATATTGTTGGCGGAAGTTAGTTGGAATGACTCATCTACCCCTTTGATCTCAAATACATGTCGTAAATCATTCCGTCGGATAAGCCGATTTTGGGAACATCGATGTGTTGGATTCCTAATTTCGCCATGACGAATAAATAGATTTCCAAGGCCGGAACAATAACATCCGCGCGGTCGGGTTTCAATTGGAATTGATCGATGCGTTCTTCGACGGTGAGTTTTGCTAATTTCGACATTAAGCCGTTCATCTTCGCTACGGTCAAAGAATCTTTGTCCTTTAGTCCAACAATCTTATGAATCTTATTGATGTTTCCACCGGTACCAAATAGGCGGTGGGGAATCGAAGAATCCACTTCGGATTCAATCCAGGTACTGATGTCGGTCCAGATTTTTTTGGAGACTTTACCACGGAGCATGCGGATGGTCCCCAGTTCAAAGGAACGAGACGCACGTTTTTGTCCGTTTTCGAAAACGCTGATTTCGGTACTTCCTCCGCCAACGTCGATCACCATAAATGGCTGAGATTGATCGAAGTCAATTAGAAAGAATGTGCCAAAGATGAGTTCAGCTTCGGTTTGACCAGAAATAATCTCGATGTTCACACCGGTTTTCTCTTTGATTTTCTCTTGGACTTTAACTCCATTGCTTGCTTCACGCATGGCGGATGTTGCGACAGCGCGCAGTTGCTCCACTTCAAAAATATGTGCAATTAGCTTGAACGCTTGAATGCAATCGATGAATTGATCTGTTTTCTTTTTGGAGATGCGACCTTGGTCAAATACTTCGTCGCCAAGACGCAAGGGAATCCGCGAATAGGAATGTTTCTTCACGTACGCATGGTCTCCGTCATAACACACTTCACCTACAAGTAAACGTGCTGCATTGGTCCCTATATCTATCGCTCCAAATTTCATTTTCTAAACTTGTGACAAAGATAATTGAAATGTTAGCGGTGAGGTGACCTTAGTATGAATGTTTCAACTTTTTTAATTAACAATAAGATGTCACTGTAAACCTAGGAAAGTCGTTCGTTTTAATTTTTGATAAAACGGTACGATTCATTTCCAGCTTTTGTTTTCACGTTTACAAGGTACATTCCCGGACTTAATCCCGCTACAGAAATTCGTGCGGATGTTTCATTTGGAAAGTGTGCATAAATGACTGTGCCATTTAACTGTTGGATTTCAAGCGCTTCAATTGAACTTGATGCAACGATGTGCAATTCCTCTTGGACCGGATTTGGATACAATTTAACAGCGACATTTTGTTCTTGGATACTCGCCGTTGCAGGATTTGCACGTGTTGGTTCTGCTTGATAGCAGTCGCTCTGAATACGGTACATATCAAAGTAATTCCCAACTGAGGAAACAACTACTTGGGAAACAACCGATCCGTCGGTGAGCGATAATCCCACTAATTTGATTCCTACCGAATCCATTGTTTGAAAATAATAAACCAAGTTTGACGGATCAATAGCTCCTCCAGAATTCATGATATAATTGTCAAAATCAAGTAGCGTAGGAAGCTGTGTAACTACTCCAGTGCTTACATTGATTTTCCCAAGCGCTTTCACGCCATTTTCCATGATGAGTCCATACATGGTTGTATCCGCGCAACTGTAAGCGAAATTATCGAATGTAATTCCATTTCCCATCAGCGTAATCATTGGATCACTGTAAATTTGTCCGTTGTAAAGGTCTAGTCCGACAAATTTCCCTTCTGATTCGAAGTAATAAACCATTAAATAGGGATCAATGGCACTTCCAGTCATCGTGAAACTTTGAGCAATCGAATTCGGAGAAATGACCGTTACGTTTCCATTGCTAAGGTCACACGTACCAAGACGCATGTCACTAGTGTATGCCCCCGTTAGAGGATCATAATTTATTTGACTGTAAAGTCCATACATATTGGTGTCGGCTGTATTGAAGCGAAAATTATTGAAGCTACCGCTGGTGTTCGGGAGCGTCACTGTGACGTCGTTCAGAATAGCACCATTTAACAAATCCACCGAAAGCCATGAGTCCTCATCTTGATAAGAATAACTCATGTTATATGGATTTAAAGCCGCACCCGTTGAATTAATCGTTGTACTTAAGGTATTGGAAGCACCAATCGGCGTGATAACTCCAGTTACAGGATCCATACTAGCGAGCTGAACACTGGTTGGATTGAGTATTCTATATAAACCGTACATGGTATTATCAATTTGGGCGCGGAGTTCAGAGCCGAGCATGACTACCAGAATTAAAAGCAATTTTTTCATAGGAAGAATTCTATCGTGTACTAATTTAAGTATTAAACAGATAGCGAATACTGTTGTTCGCATTTATAGGAAAAAATGGGTAGGTTGAGTTGTGATTTTGTAATTCCAATGGAATCAAACGGCACAATTTAACTTAATATATTCAGTACGAATCTTTTCTCTTGTCTGAGTTAATTCTTGATTACTACGTAAAAGTTATCAAACTGTAAACACAATATTACTATTCACAAAACGCTTTTGAAAAGGAATTAACTTCATAAAGTTCCCTTAAAACTAAGGAAACATCCCGTGAGCAACTTTGTATAAAATTAAAGTCATGCAACAAAAACGGGATGTTGAATTAGTGGTGATTTCAGATGTTCATTTAGGAACATATGGTGCACGCGCAAGTGAATTGGTGAGTTACCTGCGTTCAATTCAACCAAGGACCTTAGTTCTGAACGGGGACATCATCGATATCTGGCAATTTAGTAAACATTATTTTCCAGCTGATCACATGCAAGTTCTTAAGGAGATTACCTCTTTACTATCAAAAGGAACTAAAGTCTATTACATTACGGGAAATCACGACGAAATGCTCCGTAAGTTCAAAGGATTCAGCATGGGGAATTTTGAAATTCAAAATAAACTGATTCTTCCCTTAACAACCGGAACAGCTTGGATCTTCCACGGGGATGTATTCGATACCACCATGAAGCATTCTAAGTGGATCGCCAAACTGGGCGGAAAAGGATATGACTTACTTATTGTTCTAAACACCGTTGTGAACTGGTTTAGCGAAAAACTCGGTCGTGGACGCGTTTCTTTATCCAAAAAGGTAAAAGACAGTGTCAAAGGTGTGATCAAGTTTGTCAATAATTTCGAAGAAACAGCAGCGGAAATCGCCATTAACAATGGATACCAGTATGTGGTGTGCGGACACATTCATCATCCGCAAATCAAAAAAATGACGAATGCCAATGGAGAGTCTGTAATGTACTTGAATTCTGGTGATTGGGTGGAAAATTCCACGGCATTAGAATACGACAAAGAACAGTGGACGCTCTATAAGCACGTGCCTAAATCAGGTGATTTTGTGAAGCAAGAGGCCTTAACCTTTAATCATTCTTTGAGTTATGATCAATTACTTCAAGAAGTCGTCTCTGGATTAAATTTTGATGCACAATGAACGTATTATACGCAATTCAAGGAACCGGTAACGGACATTTGAGCAGGGCGCAGGAGATTGTCCCCATGTTCAATAAATATGTGGATACAACTGTGTTGGTGAGTGGAAATCAATCGCAAATCCAGTCTAATTTCGATGTGAATTATCAAAAAACAGGACTTACCTTTCTCAGTGGAAAAACGGGTAAAATAGATTTACTACGAACCGTTTTCAAATCCCATCCAATCGATTTTTTTAACGAGATTCGCACTTTTCCGATTAAACAATTTGATTTAGTCATCACCGATTTCGAACCTGTTTCTGCATGGTCTGCTTTGATGCACGGTGTTCCATGCATTGAAATGAGTCATCAAGCAGCCGTGATTCACCCCAATGCGCCGAAATCGGATGCGCGGAATAGAATCGGTGAATACATACTGAATCATTACTGTCCGACCAAAGAAAAAATTGGTTTTCATTTTGACCAATATGGGGAGAATATCCATACACCGGTGATTCGAAATAACATTCGTTCGATTGATGCCAAAAACCACGGACATTATACGGTTTACCTACCCGCGTATCACGATGCTGTATTACTGCAGTTTTTAAAGCAATTTCCAGTTCAATGGGAAGTGTTTTCGAAATTCACAAAGGAGAAAACAACACATGGAAATGTTGATTTTTATCCGATTGACAATGAAACGTTCACGAAAAGTTTCGCGAATTGCGCAGGCGTATTATGTGGAGCTGGATTCGAACTTCCAGCAGAGGCCATGTATTTGCAAAAGAAATTGTTGGTCATACCCATGAAAGGACAATATGAACAACAGTGTAATGCAGAAGCAGCCAAAAACATGGGAGCAACCATGATCGATGGATTGAATTTATTACATCACCGAACAATCAATTTGTGGTTAAATCAAGGAATTCAATTACAAGTTAATTACAAAGATGAAACCGAAACAATTGTTCAAAATACGCTTGCAAATTTTGAGAGTAAATTCCGTCAGATGAAAGCTCCGCGACTCACAGATGAAAAAACTGTTTTTGAAAAACTTTCTGTACTGAAATACTTGTTTTAATTCAAAAGAAAACCTTGTTGTTTGAAGTCAAATCTTTGAATAGAGAACAGTAAAAAAGTTGAAAATAGCTTATTCTTGAATGTAACTCCTGTAGAGCTCACGTTGTGCATGAAAAGGAGGTAAATTACGTTCATTGTAGCGGTTTTTCAAGTCCGCACTAATGTTACGCGCTTTCACACTTCCGCGCCATTGGAAATCAAAAATACGGTTGAGTTCACTTTTGATGGCTGCATCTTTTACGGTCATACCTACTTCAATACGTTGATCTAGGTTGCGTTCCATCCAATCGGCACTGGTGATGATGTGCACGGGATCTCCGTTGTTTTCAAAAATGAAAAAGCGTGCATGCTCCAAATAGCGATCGACCAGACTGATGGCTGTAATGTTTTCGCTTAGTCCTTTTACGCCAGGTTTCAAACAACAGATACCGCGAACAATCAACTCAACTTTCACACCTGCTTTTCCTGCGGCATAAAGTTTGTCGATCATTTTAACATCGGTGAGGTTGTTGATTTTAATCTTGATTTTGGCTGGTTTCTTGGCTTTCGCATGAGCAATTTCCATGTCAATCAGTGCAAACAACTTTCTACGTGTATTGAATGGAGAAACCAAAAGATTTCTAAAAATATTCCGTTCGAGGTTATTTTCCAGTAATTTAAAGACTTTGCTCACTTCAAGGGACAACTCACGTTCCGAACTTAGGATGGCCAAATCCGAATAAATGGTGGCTGTTTTTTCATTGAAGTTTCCTGTTCCGACATAGGTAATGAATTGATCTTTTCCATCCTTAACTCTTCTAATTTGGAGCAATTTGGAATGAACTTTCAAGTTTGGAACGCCATAAATCACGTTTGCACCAAATTCTTTTAAGCGATTACTCCACCACAGGTTGTTTTCTTCATCGAAGCGTGCTTGAAGTTCGAATATGACTGTTACCTGTTTTCCATTAAATACGGAAGCAAGAAGCGCATTCATCACCTCTGAATTTTTCGCAACTCGGTAAATGTTGATTTTGATGTCCTTTACTCTTGGGTCCAACGCCGCCTCACGAAGTAAGTCCACCACGTGATCAAATTTTTGGTAAGGAAAGTGTAGAAGAACGTCCTTTTCCAAAATCACATCTATGTGACTTTTCCCTGATTTAAATGCTGGATGTGCTTGAGGCGGTTCTGGTTGGAAACGGTATTTAGTTAATCCGAAATCCGGAAAGGACATGAAATCTTTAAAGTTGTGGTAGCGTCCACCAGGAATGGTGTTATTCCCCATGGTTAAGTCCAATGATTTCAACAAGAAATTCAATAAGTCCCTTGGCATTTTTGAGTCGTAAACAAAGCGAACTGGATCTCCTTTGCGACGTTGTTTCAAGCTTTTTTCTATTTTCTCAAAGAAAGACAGGGACAAATCATCATCCAAATCTAGTTCTGCATCGCGGGTAAATTTAAAGGTGTAAGCAGAGATTGTGACAGGTTCGAAAATCGAGAATATTTCTTTTAGTTGGAGGCGAATGATGTCATCAATTAAGATGTAATCGATGCGATTTTCACCTTTCAATTGAAAAAAACGTGAATATTCACCTGGTATTTGAATCAAAGCGAAGCGAATCTTATCTTTTTTCTCAACAATTTTAACGGCGAGGTAAATTGCGTAGTCACGCAATTTCGGAAGTGGATTTTTTTTGTCTAAAATGATTGGAAATACCACATGTTTGAGGTGTTCGTTGTAGTAATTCTTCAAAATCAATAGTTGCTCTTTGTTGACTTCTTGTTCGTTGATCATGAATATCTGATCTTTCTCAAAGTCGGCTTGAATCATTGAAAATGCATTCTCGAACTTGAGTTGCTGCTTCATAACCATTTTGCGAATTTCCTTATAGAGTTCTTCCGCATCGCCATTGAATCCTTCCACTTTTTGTTTTTTAAGTACGGAAAGTCGTTTTAAGTTAGCAACCCGTACGCGGAAAAATTCATCCATGTTATTGGAATAGATTCCTAAAAAGCGCATGCGTTCAGTCAATGGAACTGTTGGATCCATCGCCTCTTGTAATACTCGTTCATTAAACGATAACCAGCTTAATTCTCTATTGATAATATTCATAGGACAAATTTCACGAAAAGCAAAGTTAATATACTTACATTGTTCATTAAGATTATGTAAATTTATTTTTAAAGAAGCAAGTATTTATATCATTAAAAAAAATTGTATGTTCGTGAAAAATAGGCAATTATGAATATTAACATTTTGAGAACAGCGATTTTCATGCAGTATGCTTTTTGCGCAAACTTGGGTATTTCTCAAATCATGTCCTTGCCAATACAGGCATCCATTGAAAAACGGGTTTACATGTCGACTTCAGGAAATGATTCGAATGTAGGGGATAGTTTAAATCCAGTGGCAAGTTTCACACAGGCTTTGACCCGTTTAAATCAACTTTCAAATACACAAACCGGTGATGTTTACTCGGAAGTAGTACTTTTTGAAGGAACCTATAGCCAAGCACTTTCTCAAGCTTATTCGATGTATCAAATTGGAAGTAAAAAACTAAATGTTAGTGTTCGCGGTAGAGGAGTGGTACAATTGGATGGCTTACCGGTAAGCAATATTAGTTCGGGAGGAGGAATGATTCATTTATTGGGCAGTCGCATTTCCGTTCGAAACATTGAAGTTTTATATTCACCAGCGAATGGTGTTCGCTTTGGCTACGATTACAATGGTATAGAGGTCAATTCACACGACATCATCGTAAAAGATGTAGTCGTTTCTTCAACTTTGGGGCATGGAATTCTTGTTGGAAAAGGAGCATTAAACACCATTAATCCATTAAGTATTACTGCCATGGCAGAAAGGTTTCTCGTTGAAAATTGTGAAGTAAAGAATGCGGTAAATTTCAATATTCCTCAAGCGCAATGGGGTTCGGCGATAAAAGCATGGAATGCAAAGCACGTGAATATTCGTAATTGCCGAGTACATGACAACTCAGGAGAAGGCATTGATTTTGATTATTGTGATTCGGTTGCTGTTTACGGAAACACCTTGAAGGACAATTACGCTAACATTTACTTTGATAAGGTAACAAATGGGTGGATGTATAATAATTTTATCGAAAATGAATTAAAGCAAAGTCCAGGGATTTTATGTGCAATTGAAGCATTTACCG
>CAIRMS010000214.1 GCA_903879765.1 uncultured Flavobacteriales bacterium | reverse complement strand
TTAGCAACAAATTTAGCTGAAGTTTACCAAGATTATGGACAATTGAGTATTCAGATTGGAGACATGAAACAAGCGCAGCGATTTCTCGACATGTCTGTTTCTAGCGATCAATTAATTCAATCTATTGGACTGATTGAACGGTATAAGTTGTTAGCACAAATTTCCATGAAAAATGGAGAATTGCGTAAAGCACTAAATTATCAAAATTCCTACATCCAATTTTTAGAGTCCAATTCTATCAAAAGAAATGATTCTAAAATTGCTGAATTGACATCCAGTAATCTCCGTGAAGAACGCGAACGTTTAATTGAACTCCAACAACGCCGGATCGAACAGGAAAACAAAGAGCAGGAAATTTTAATGTTACAGAGCGACCGTGTCCTGTACATTTCATTGATTATCATTTTTGCCATTGTATTTAGTTTGGTAATTTTAATTTTACGAATGAAACAAGTGCGATCTCGACAGGAGCAAAGGGAGGCAGAGTTATCTCAAACATTACTACGCACTCAAATGAATCCTCATTTCGTCTTTAATGCGATGTCTGTGATTCAAAGTTATATTTATGAAAATAATCCAGAAAAATCATCTCAGTTTTTAGTGAATTTCTCTCGTTTGATGCGCTTGATTTTGGAGAATTCTCCAAAGGAATTTATTCCTATTGAGTTGGAATTGGAGATTTTAGATAAGTACCTGAGCACGCAAAAAATGCGCTTTGAGGATCGATTTAGTTATGTTTTACATGTTGAAGATGATTTGCTGTCAAACAAAGCAATGGTTCCTCCTATGATTACACAGCCTTTCATTGAGAATGCCATTGAACACGGACAACTACATACTGTTAAAGGAGGTCAAATCATTGTGGAAATGAAAGAGGCAAAAGGAAATTTAGAAATCACGATTTCCGATAACGGTGTGGGTAGAAAAAAATCTGCTCAAACCAAAAAAATACGGACACACAAAAGTATGGCCATCGATATTACGCAAGAAAGGATCAAGATATTAAATAAAAAGTATAAATTTAATGGAAGTTTGGCTTTCAGTGATTTAGACGCAAAAAAGGGACAGGGCACGCTCGTTACCATTGTGCTTCCACTGAAATTCGATCCAGAAAACTTTTAACATCAATAGACATGACAAGAAAAGTACTCATTATCGATGATGAAAATCCAACGAGGGAATTTATCCGAAAAATGCTTGAATCTTTTGATTTAAAGTTAGAAATCTATACGGATGGTGAAAATGTACAATCGGGAATTGAGGCGATTGAACGGATAAAACCAGACATTGTGTTATTGGATATTCAAATGCCAGATGGAAATGGCTTTGATGTGCTAAAAAGTGTTGCACACAAACAGTTTGAAATCATCTTTATCACAGCATTCCAAGAATTTGCGGTGCAAGCAATTAAGTTTAGCGCCTTAGATTACATTTTGAAACCGATTGATGCAGAGGAATTGAGAAGTGCTGTGACGAATGCTTTGCAATTGTTGTCGCATAAAAAGGAGGATCAACAACTTCAAGCACTTCAAAACAATATCCAGCCTCATTTAAAAAGGAAACTGGTTTTAAAAACACAGGAAAGTATTTTCGTTGTTGAAATTGATGACATCGTTCATTGTGAAGCCGATAAAAACTACACCTTCTTTTACTTGAATGATGGTAAGAAAATCCTTGTTTCTAAAACTTTAAAGGACTATGACACCTTATTGTCTGGACTGCAATTTTTCAGAGTTCATCAATCACATTTGATTAATCTGAACTGCGTAGAACGTTACGACAAGCACGACGGAGGTTCAGTTATCCTAAAGGATGGAACAGCTATTCCTCTTTCACCCGCGAAAAAGGAACAGTTCTTTAAAAGTTTAGATCAATTGTAAATTAAGCTAGCGCTTGACTTAAGTCTGCGATTAAGTCATCTGCATCTTCAATTCCAACACTTAATCGAATTAAAGAGTCTACCACGCCACTTTGCTCACGCACATCTTTAGGGATGGAAGCATGTGTCATCGTTGCAGGGTGTCCGATCAATGATTCTACACCACCTAATGACTCTGCTAACGCGAAGATCTCTACTTTTTTAACAATGCTTAAAGCATCTTCCAAGTGATTTCCTTTCAATGTGAATGAAATCATTCCACCGAATCCGCGCATTTGTCTTTTAGCCACCTCATGATTCGGATGTGTTTCAAATCCTGGCCAGTACACTTTGTCAATTTTTGGATGTGTTGCTAAAAAACGCGCAACTTTTTCACCGTTCTCACAATGACGTTGCACGCGTAAATGCAAGGTTTTAATTCCTCTTAACACGAGAAAAGAATCCATTGGAGCTGTAACAGCGCCAGATGAATTTTGAATGCGGTACATTTCATTGGCGATTTTCTCATCAGAACAAACCAATGCACCCATGACAACGTCAGAGTGTCCACCAAGGTATTTTGTTACCGAATGCATGACCATGTCAGCACCTAAGTCTAGTGGGTTTTGTAAGTATGGTGTAGCGAAAGTGTTATCAACGCACAACATGGCTCCAGCTGCTTTTGAAATCTTAGCCATCGCTTCGATGTCAATAATATTCATCATTGGATTCGTTGGTGTTTCTACCCAAATCATTTTGGTGTTTTCATTCACCAAGGCAGCGACAGCATCTACATCCTGCATATTGACAAAATGGAATTTAATGCCATATTTTTCAAATATTGTTCTAAAAATACGGTAGGATCCACCGTATAAGTCGTTCGTGGAAATGACTTCATCCCCAGGATTCAACATTTTTAAGACACAATCAATGGCTGCTAATCCTGAACCAAAACAAGCACCAAATTTTCCATTTTCAATCGCCGCGATGTTTTTTTCGAGCGCATGACGGGTAGGATTTTGTGTGCGTGAGTACTCGTAACCTTTATGATTTCCAACGCCATCTTGTACATACGTTGACGTTTGATATATCGGTGTCATAATGGCACCAGTTGCTGGATCTGGATGAACTCCAGCGTGTATAGCTTTTGTAGCGAATTTCATGTGTTGAATTTTATGCAAAATTAGCAGAATCTTTAAGGTAAATTTAATTCTTGTGCTGGATCCCAAAAGATTTCTGAAAAATACTGTATTTGATCATCAATAATTTCAATACCTTCAGATTCCAAAGATTGTTGCATGGAATCAGGGGTAGGGAAGTGCATTTTACCACTTAATAATCCATTTCTGTTGACCACGCGATGCGCCGGAATTCCTTCATATTGATGTGAGGCATTCATTGCCCATCCTACCATGCGAGCTCCGCTTTTCGAACCAAGGTAATTCGCTATTGCACCGTAGGAAGTCACGCGTCCATGTGGAATGAGTTTGACAACTTGAAACACGAGTTCAAAGAAATCCTTGTTTTTGGCATTCAGATTTTCAATCATGCAACAAAGATATAAATGGATTCTTTGGAAATTGGTTTATTTCATTTTTCGAGAAACAAAAAAGCCACCTCAATGGGTGGCCTTCTTCAATCTTTATATTGTTAGGAATTATTCTCCTTTACAACATGCTTTTTTATCTTCCGTACATTTGTTAGCATCACCTAACCATTTTCCGTCTTTACCATAATGAGCCATGCAAATTGCTTTCTCTTCAGGTGAACA
This sequence comes from uncultured Flavobacteriales bacterium, assembly GCA_903879765.1. Classification (GTDB taxonomy): domain Bacteria; phylum Bacteroidota; class Bacteroidia; order Flavobacteriales_D; family Crocinitomicaceae; genus UBA952. The sequence continues at coordinate 462 of CAIRMS010000214.1, read as the reverse complement.
TCCTTTTTCGTCACACATTTTTGCGCATTCTGTTTTTGACATTTTTGCACATTCATTCATGTCACATTTCATGTTCATTTTTCCTTCATGACACATTTCCATTCCTTCATGACACATTTTGTTGTCAGAAGTACACATGTCATTTGACATACATTTTCCATCACGCATTTCGCAAGATGCTGCTCCATTTACGTTTGTTTCTTCAGAAGAAGCTCCGCTACCTAAGATTGGTGCAATCACCAATCCAATTAAACATGTTAATTTGATTAAGATGTTCATAGATGGACCAGAAGTATCTTTGAATGGATCTCCAACTGTATCTCCCGTTACTGCTGCTTTGTGCGCGTCAGAACCTTTGTATGTCATTTCTCCATTGATTTCAACACCAGCTTCAAATGATTTTTTCGCGTTATCCCAAGCACCACCAGCGTTGTTTTGGAAAACTGCCCAAAGAACACCAGA
>CAIRMS010000213.1 GCA_903879765.1 uncultured Flavobacteriales bacterium | reverse complement strand
CGGGCGGCCCTGCTGGTCTCCGACCGCGACGCCGGGCGGGCCCTGGCGGCGGGAGATGCCTGGGTGACGGTCGGGTCGTCCCCCGACCTGGGCCCCCTGGCCGCCCGGTCGGCGGCCGTGGTGCTGCTCGCCCCGCCAGAGGGCGTGCCGCTGTGGGCGGACCTGTGGGCGGTCCCGGCCCTGGCCTCCTCCGGCTCCAGCGCCCCGCCAGGCACGCCCTCGCCCCTGCTACCGGCCTGGCTGGACTATTGCCTCAGTCCGGGCCGGGCGGACGCGGGTCGCGGGTTCGGGGCGATGGCGGGCGGGGCGTCCCCCCTGGTGCTGCCGCCGGCTGGAGGAGGGGCCACCACCACGGGCGGCCTGTTTGGCCGCCGCCGTGGAGCGACCCCCGTCGTGCCTGTGGCTGCCCGCGCGGATGGGTTGGGTCCGGGCGGGCTGCCGCCGGCGTCCACGCTCGCCCGGTCCAGTTTCTTAGAGCCGGTGAACGAGATTGTCCGGGAGGCGCTGCGGGTGGCGGGTGAGGAGAGGTAAAAAAAAAGAAAAACATGATCACATTAAAACCAAACGGACAACGCGCAAAGAATGCCATTACATTAATTTGGATAATATTCTCATTGGAAATCGTTTCCTTCATTTCAGGTTACTTTCAATACGATTTGCTTAAATCAGCAGCCAGTGGTGCGTCAATAACTCCCCTTGATGCCACTTTAAATGATATGAGGGAACAAATCATTGGTGTACTTTACCTCATTGTTTATATCATTTCTGCTGTTACGTTCATCAAATGGTTTAGACGTGCTTATTTTAACTTACATCTTCGTGTAGACTATTTATTGCATACGGAAGGATGGGCAGCTGGAAGTTGGTTCGTGCCGGTTATTAGTTTGTTTCGTCCTTATCAAATCATGAAAGAATTATATGAAGAGTCTAGTGAATTATTAGAGAAAAAAGGAATAAATGACAATGACTTATCTACTCGTTATCTTGGTTGGTGGTGGGCACTTTGGATTGTTAGTAGCATCGTTGGACAATTTGTATTACGCTATACGATGAATGCTGAATCAATAGATGAATTGATTTTTAGTACCACCTCAAGTATGTTTCAAAACATCTTGAATATTCCACTTGCTTTGTTGGCGATCAAAGTCATAAAGGACTATTCAAAAGTGGAGCCGATTTTATTAGATTTAAAAGAGGAAGAAGAAGTGCAAGAAGAAGTGCAAGAAGAAGTGCAAGAAAAAGTACAAGCAGAAGTGCAAGCAGAAAATCAAGAAGAAAAGTTAATTGAGGAATAGGATACCTCATGCCGCAGAAAGAAAAAATCTTGTTGACAATCAGTTGGTACATCGGACTTACAGCTTTCGTTGGTGGATGGCTGATTTTCCTCACCTGGACGGCCTGTAGGTATTTTTTTGCCTTCGATTTCTTTCTATTTGAAATAGTTGGCTTTTGGTGGATGGTCGTTTTCACTTGGTTGTGCCTATGCGCACTCGGATTATTGTTCATCTATGTCCTTGTCAATCGAAAACAGCTGCATAAAAAAATGCTATTTACCACGTTCATTATACTCATCAATATCCCATCCGTTCTATTTATTCTAGATGCTCAACATAGAATCAGTAATTTGGTGTTTGTCAAGCTGGACAATCAATCTGGACAAGAATTTAAACAACTCATGCTTCAAGGAAAGAAAAAATCATGGAAACTAGGTGACCTTTCCGAAGGTTCGACCTTGATTTTTAATTATGACCCCGATTTTTTCACTGGGGATGGTAGGTCTTATTCAGAACCTGATTCATTGAAATTGATTTTTCAATATCACGGAAAAAACGATACCCTTGACTTTCCTGAAATCGATTTAGGTTCTTGTCACACGCTTGTGTTGGATAAAAAGTTGAAGTTGCATTCGGTTGTTCAATAAATAGGAGACACATGAACTATTGCGAATTTACTTTTGTACTCCTTTTGTTGGTTTCAGCCTGTCAAAATCCGGAACCTAAAACGGTCGTCCATCAAAAGAATCATCAGAATGAAAAAGTTGCGGTTTCAGGTCGACAAAACGTGAAAGTAGCTCCAGCTCATCCAAGCTCCTATTCCGAACAAAACACCTTGGAACATGAAGAAATAGTAAGTATCAAAAAGCTGATTGAACTGTTCAAGAAAGTAGATGTAGAAGGGATTTCCAATAAAATATCTTATCCTCTCAATCGAGATTATCCCATTCCATCAATCCGCAACAAAGAAGAATTTATTCAACGATTTCATGAGGTTTTTGATCAAAAGTTGATTGACAATATTGCTCAATCTGACATCAGTCAATGGACGGAAGTAGGGTGGAGAGGAATCATGTTGGACAATGGTGTGGTGTGGATGTCATTTCAACCTGGTTTTATCTCTGCCATCAATTACCAATCGAAGCGAGAGAAGAATATCCAAGCAGAATTAATCAGGAAAGATAAGGAACAGCTACATGCGACATTAAGGAACTTTAAAAGTCCAGTGTATAAGATTCAAACGGAGAAGTTTCTCATTCGTATCGATGAATTGAGCGAAAACAGTTATCGCTATGTTTCGTGGAAAGCAGGAGCAGATGAAGCCATTCTACCCGATCTTGTGCTGAAAAATGGAATTTGTGAAATGCAGGGCAGTGGAGGCAATCATGAGTTTACATTTGTCAATGATATTCACACGTATAAAGTGCGAAGAAATATTCTCGGTGAGCGGGATTCGCCTGAAGTCACGATTCAAGTAGAGAAAAGAGGTGAAATCATTTTTATCACTCCTGGTTCCTTGATTCGGGATTAAGGTCGAAAGGAAATTGTTACTTTAGTATATGAATAATATCGTCTTTGCAGGTGCAGCTAAAATTGGTTTTACAAAGGTTGGCTATCCCTTAGTCACCTTGAAAGTAAGCAAAGATCAATTGGAAATAGATGCGCCATTTTATGGGAACGTCGTCTTTTTACCGAAAGATATTGTTTCCATTGAACTTATTCCAGCACTTTTTAGAAAATCCATTAAGATTACACACATTCACAAGGACATGCCTAGTATCTTGATTTATTGGTCCCTGGAAGAATCCTCTGAATCCATCGTGCGTAAAATCAAAGAAATCGGGTTGATGGAACAAATAGAACATGCCGCCACCGACGACAATCGAAAAGCCAGGGAACGCGCATTTCACGAAAACCGAAGCTTCAAAAAACGAGGACGCATTTCTAAAATAATTCTTCTATTGATTTTCGGAACTTGGTTTGTGGCGTCCCTATCTATTATTTTGTACAAATGGCTTTTTCCATCTTGATTTAAAGTTATTAGTTAAAACCAATCAATGAAACAGTTGTATTCAATTCTGGAAAGTGCTAAAAACCAAAATCGTATTCATGCGCTCAGTGGATTGATTCTACTTTTATGGCTTATTGTAAATGCTGAGCGTGTCCATTTATCCAGTAGTTTGACGGACGCTTATGATTGGCGAATTTTATACGTGTTAACCGTTCTCTATTTTTCACAAGCCATTCTAGCAAAAAAATGGATTCATCGAATCATTCAAGGAATGTATGGCTTCTGTATCATTTATGTTTTGTATGATTTCACATACATGTGGCAAAATAGTGAATACACTTTCCAAGAAGAATTTAGACTGTATTGGAAAGTTTTCTTAAAAATAGGCGTACTTATGTTGTTGCTTTGGTTTAGCGGTAAGTTAAAGCCTGAGTGCAGCAATAAAAAACCTTTTAACTAACGAAAGATGTCAAGAATTACCATCGTTTATAGTTTGATCATCCTCTTTTCTATTTTTTCCTGTCAGGAAGAGGTGAAGAAAAAACCAGTGGCAGTAGAGCCTGAATGGACTCAAATGAACCTCGAAAGTGATTTTCAATCGATTGAAATATTTCAGAAATATGATACTATGATTGTCAGAACATGGGAATTAAAGGATACAATCGCGGCGGATGGCAAAAGTTATCGCATCACAACCAATCGGAAATCGATGATCATACCTATTGATGTAACGTCGAAAGATTCACTTTATCAGTTCGTTAATAAAATGGTGAGTGAACCTGTCATAACCGAAAAATACGCGTCGTGTTATGCCGGGTCCTTAAGTGTTTGTTTGCAATACAATAACACTGAACTTTGCTGTAATTACTCCTCTGTGGGAACATGGACTGATATTTCTGAATCCACTAAAAGCATCAGTCGTATTTTAAGGAGGTTTACTAAAATCAATAGTCAATGACTTAAATTAAATTCAAATAAATGAAAAACAAGCAGTTATCAATCATTTTAACCTATATCATTGCCTTTGTTTGGGTCGCTAATGGCTTATTTTGTAAAGTGCTCAACTTGGTCCCTAGGCATCAGGAAATTGTCGCACGCATTCTAGGAGATGCCTACGCAAGACCGCTGACATTCCTCATTGGAATCTCGGAAGTCATCATGGCGCTTTGGATTATCAGTGGATATAAATCAAAGTGGAATGCCTGGACCCAAATACTTGTTGTTGGACTCATGAATACGCTTGAATTTATTCTTGTTCCCGATTTGTTGCTTTGGGGAAAATTCAATTCCGTTTTTGCCTTCATGTTTATTTTGCTTGTTTACTTCCATGAATTTTATGTTCGTCCTAAAACGAAGAATAGTTGATTTCGAATGATAAATAATCTGAGATAACAGGAATTAAATTCGGAAATTCACCTAACTTTAAATACACGAAACGCCTAGTGGAAACATGCTCGATTTTCTAAAAGACCATCCTTTTGCTGTTGAAGCCTATTTTGAACATTCGATTGTCCTGACGTTTGCGGTCCCTAAAGAAGCGTTAGCCTCACTAATTCCCGAATGTTTGACCTTAGACACTTTTGAAGATAAATGGGCGTTTATCGCGGTGGCAATGGTTCAAACGAAAGGATTACGTCCAAAAGGAACTCCGAAATTTATGGGAAATGACTTTTTTCTCATTGGTTACCGCGTGTTTGTGCGCTATACAAATAAAGAAGGAAAACGCTTAAGGGGCTTGTATATTCTGAAATCGGAAACGGACAAAAAGAAAATGGAGTTTTTCGGGAATATCTTTACCCATTACAATTATACAACTACCGATATTCAGCAAGTTGAAGGTGAGGAGTCAATCGAGATTTCATCCATTCAATCAAAATTCAAGGTCGTTTTGGATAGGAGGGAAGATAACATTTCTCTACCGGAACATTCGCCCTTCGCGGATTGGAAAGAAGCACGCAGGTTTGCCGGTCCTTTGCCATTCACGTTTACCTACAACGAAGATTCACGTGAGGTACTCATCATTGAAGGAGTTCGTCAAAATTGGACGCCAAATCCAATAAAAATAAAGGATTATCAGTTTGATTATTTGAAAACACTACACTTGGAGAATCCAATCCTTGCGAATGCGTTTATCATCAAAAACAT
>CAIRMS010000212.1 GCA_903879765.1 uncultured Flavobacteriales bacterium | reverse complement strand
GTGATGTAGTCGGCTTAACCGAAGGTTTTAGGCCGGCATTCGAGCGATTTGGTTTTTGGTTATATATAGAAGATAAGGATGTATTGCATCTCATCACCCCTAAAGAAGGTGACGGTCGCTCGCTGCAAAAATCTTCTTTCGACCACATCGCTTTTAAAACAACTAATTATCAAGGTGTTTTAAAAAAACTTAAAACACTTAACATTCCCTTTGAAGAAAAACCGATTCCCGGCATGACTGCTCATCAAATTTTTTTGCGGGATCCTGCGGGAAATCGTGTTGAACTTAATTTTGATGGCGATTAATTATAATTTTTTGTAAGGACATCTTCATATGAAAAGCTACCGTAAAGAACTCTGGTTTAATGCCCCAGCCCGAATGCATTTCACCAACATCACACCTGATGTCAGAGAGTGTCTTGCAGAAAGTGGTGTTAAAGAAGGTCTCGTTTTAATTAATGCAATGCATATTACCGCAAGCGTTTTTATTAATGATGATGAGTCAGGCTTACATCATGACTATAAAGAGTGGCTAGAAGCCATGGCTCCTCATGAGCCTGTGAGTAGCTATCGTCATAACGATACAGGCGAAGATAATGCCGATGCTCATATCAAGCGTCAGATTATGGGGCGTGAGGTAGTCGTTGCTGTCACCTCTGGTAAATTAGATTTTGGGCCTTGGGAACAAATTTTTTACGGTGAGTTTGACGGACGACGTAAAAAAAGAGTATTAGTCAAAATTATCGGCGAATAAGTCTAGGTATTTAAAAAATATCTTCGGAGATGTATTCTTAATTTTATTCCTTGCACTGAAAACGTAATTGACGATGTATACCTGAAAGGTCTGTAATTTCATCTAATACTTTATAACCCTTAGAGCAGGTTCTTTTTGCTTTCATATGACAGGTGCCTGTTGTTTCTGCCATGCCGCTACAAGTGGTCAGATAAATCTTATTGATATCATCAATAAGATTTACTGGTTGCTCTTGTGGATTCATCAATGCAGTGCAAGATAAATTAAGTAGCATTAAAATTATTCCACTAAATTTTTTCAATGAAGCTCCTTTCATTTTAAATAATTTTCACTACCGCCTGCTTCGTATAAGCACTATAAAAGAGATACTCATACTTCCATTGATATGTATCGATGCTCTCCATAAAGGCTTTATGCTCATCCTCTTCCCAATGAAGATTACCGATGTATTCATCAAATAGAATGATAGTCCCTTTTTTAATACGCGGACTTAATAAATCAAGCACAGTCTTCGTGGATGAATAAATATCACAATCAATATTTATGAGAGCAATATCTTCCTCATGTTTTGCTAGGAATAAGGGAAGTGTTTCTTCAAACCAACCTGGAATCAAAGTGACATGGGCTGGCACTTTTGGGATTTTGCCTTTTGTGGAATATACCTCTTTAGATTCCTGATGCCAATCTTCAGGCAACCCCTCAAAGCTATCAAACCCATATACAGGTTTTGAAGTCAATGACGCTAATTGACGGATCGATGTACCGTGTCTCACACCAAACTCTAATATCAATCCATGTTGAAGAGACATAGCTTCATAAGCTTTTTTAAGAACCGTATGTCCGCTTCCTAATAGTTTTGGTATGGGTTTGATATCCTTAAAATATTGAAAGCTTTTTAAGCGTGATCGGCTTAAATCATTACCTTTTGATAATAAATCTTCATAGTGCGCCATCGATTGATTTTGATAAACATGATGGAGATGAAGCAGCAGATAAATCACCTCATGATCATTTGGATTAAGGTTAAGTATTTTTTGAAGATTATGAATAGCGCTCTCTATATTTCCCTGGTCTAGGTATATGGCATGTTGATTAAATAATGCATTGATATATGTGGGTTCTATTTTTAAAGCCTGATCATAAAAGCTCATGGCTTTTTCAATCACACCTGATTCTTGATAGGCTAGGGCTAAATTGGATAATAATTCTGGATTGGTATTTAAATGGACTGCTTTTTTTAATGCATCAATGGCAGGCTCTAAATCGCTCTCTCTTAATTTAATAATACCTAATAAATTAAAAGCATAAGCTTCATCTGAAGTCTTTTTCAAAATTTGAATAGCCACATCTTCAGACTCTTTAATCAATCCTTGATTAAATAAATCATAGCCG
>CAIRMS010000211.1 GCA_903879765.1 uncultured Flavobacteriales bacterium | reverse complement strand
GTGTGTTCTGCATTCAACGCCGATTTTGACGGGGATCAAATGGCGGTTCACGTTCCATTGGGACATGCTGCTATCTTGGAAGCACAATTGTTGATGCTTGCTTCTCATAATATCTTGAACCCTGCGAATGGCGCTCCGGTTGCCGTTCCTTCTCAGGACATGGTGCTTGGTCTGTACTACATGACCAAAGGGAAGAAAACAATGGGTGATGAAATTGTAAAAGGTGAAGGATTATCTTTCTATTCTCCTGAAGAAACAATCATTGCTTATAACGAAAAACGTGTTGACCTGCATGCTTGGGTGAAAGTTCGTTTGGAAGTGAAAGAAGGTGATAAATTAGTAAACAAATTAGTTGAAACTACTGTTGGTCGTATCTTGTTTAATCAGGTTGTGCCTAAAGAAGTTGGTTTTATAAACGAATTGTTGACGAAGAAATCATTACGTGATATTATCGGTAACATTGTTAAGGAAACAGGTATGGCGAAAACCGCTAAGTTCCTTGACGAAATGAAAACATTAGGTTTCATGAGTGCATTCCGTGGATGTTTATCGTTTAACTTGGGTGACGTTATGGTTCCTGAGGATAAAGGTAAAATGATCGCTGACGCGAATACGCAAATTGATGAAGTAGTTGCCAACTACAACATGGGTTTCATTACCAACAATGAGCGTTACAATCAGGTGATCGATATTTGGACACATACAAACTCCCGCATCACTGCGAAAGTATTGAATACATTGACAACTGACCGTCAGGGATTCAATCCGGTTTATATGATGTTGGATTCAGGAGCCCGTGGTTCTAAAGAACAAATCCGTCAGTTAGGTGGTATGCGTGGATTGATGGCGAAACCGCAAAAGGGTGCAGGTGGTGGAGAGATCATTGAGAATCCGATCCTTTCTAACTTTAAAGAAGGTTTATCGATCCTTGAGTATTTCATTTCTACACACGGTGCCCGTAAAGGTCTTGCCGATACAGCCTTGAAAACTGCGGATGCTGGTTACTTGACAAGACGTCTAGTTGACGTTGCTCAGGATGTTATCATCACTGTTGAAGATTGTGGTACTTTACGTGGATTGATCGCAACACCATTGAAGAAAAATGATGAGGTTGTTGAATCTTTATATGATAGAATTTTAGGTAGAACTACTGTTCATGATGTTTATCATCCTTTAACAGGTGATATGATCATCGGTGCAGGTGAAGAGTTAACCGAAGATTTTGCAAAAATCATTTCTGAATCTCCGATCGAAGCTGTTGAAATTCGTTCTGTATTAACCTGCGAAAGTAAAAATGGTGTTTGTGGAAAATGTTACGGACGTAACTTAGCTACAGGTCGTATGGTTCAGCGTGGTGAAGCAGTTGGTGTTATTGCTGCTCAGTCAATTGGTGAGCCGGGTACTCAGTTAACATTGCGTACATTCCACGTGGGTGGAGTTGCGGGTGGTTCTGTTGCTTCTTCTAAATTGGAAGCGAAGTATGACGGTATCCTGGAGATTGACGAATTGAAAACAGTGAAGCGTAAAAATTCTGATGGAAAAACCGTTGACGTTGTTATTGGTCGTTCTGCTGAAATGCGCATCATTGATGCAAACACTAGAATTGTTCTTACAACAGGTAATATTCCTTACGGTTCTCAATCGTATGCGAAGCATTTAGATAAAGTTAAAAAAGGAGATTTGATCTGTGATTGGGATCCGTATAACGCTGTTATCGTTTCTGAATTTGCTGGTAAGATCGAATTTGATAACGTTGAAGAAGGTATTACTTTCCGTGAAGAGTCCGATGAACAAACAGGCTTTAAAGAAAAAGTTATTGTTGAGAGTCGTGATAAGTCGAAAAATCCTTCTATCAAGATCGTTGTAAACAAAGATATATTACGTACTTACAACATTCCGGTTGGAGCACATATCATTGTAAATGATTCAGCGAAAATTGAAGCAGGACAAATCCTTGTTAAGATTCCTCGTTCTTCCGGTAAAACCGGGGATATTACAGGAGGTTTACCACGTGTTACCGAGTTGTTTGAAGCTCGTAACCCAAGTAATCCTGCTGTTGTTTCTGAAATTGACGGTATCGTTTCTTTTGGTAAGATCAAACGTGGTAACCGTGAAGTATACGTTGAATCCCGTACAGGTGAAAAGAAAACATACCTTGTTCAGTTATCGAAACATATCCTTGTTCAGGAAAATGATTTCATCAAAGCTGGTGAGCCATTATCTGATGGGGCAATCACGCCAAGCGATATCCTTGCTATCAAAGGACCAACTGCTGTTCAAGAGTACTTGGTAAATGAGGTACAAGAGGTTTACCGTTTACAAGGTGTGAAGATTAACGATAAACATTTCGAAGTAATTGTTCGTCAGATGATGCGTAAAGTTGACATCAGCGAAGCGGGTGATACAATCTTCTTAGAAAAACAATTGGTGAACAAATCAGAGTTCATGAAAGAGAACGATAACTTATATGCTAAAGTTCTTATTCTTGAGCCAGGTGATTCAACCTTATACAAAGCTGGTCAGATTATTAGTGCACGTAAATTGAGAGATGAAAATTCTTCATTGAAACGCAGAGATATGAAGATCATTGAAGCTCGTGAAGCAGTTCCTGCT
>CAIRMS010000210.1 GCA_903879765.1 uncultured Flavobacteriales bacterium | reverse complement strand
TCGTTACAGATTCTGAAATTCGCGAGGATGCCTTTTTGTTTGGAGAAGGTCAAGGACGCGTAGTGGTATCGGTAACAGAAGAACAAGAGGAATCGTTCCTTGAATTCACGGTGAACTCTGGTGTAAATATTACTTTACTCGGACACGTAACCAAAGGCAAAATGCAAATCGATGAGGAGCATTTTGGATTTATAACAGAAGCAAAGTACCTTTTTGATACTGCGCTTGGTAAATATTTTGAAAATTGAAAATAGAAAACATGGAATACAACACCACTAGAGGGAAGTTGATATTGCCAGAATACGGTCGTAATGTGCAGAACATGATTGCACATGCAATGGAAATTGCAGACCGAACAGAAAGGAATCGTGCGGCTCAGGCATTTATCGAAGTGATGGGACAATTGAATCCACATTTAAGAGATGTTGATGATTACAGACATAAATTGTGGACACACTTATTTGTGATGTCAGACTTTAATTTGGATGTCGATTCTCCCTATGTAATTCCGAAACAAGAAGTACTGAACGAAAAGCCTGATAGACTTGTGTATCCTAAAAGCTCTATTCGCTATGGACACTATGGAAAATATACACAGACGATTTTAGAGGAAGCGAAAAAAACCGAGGATCCAGCTGAAAAGGAATACTTGAAGACTTCCATGGCTAATTTCATGAAAAAACAATACTTGTCCCACAACAATGATGCGGTGGAAAACAATGTCATTGCAGAACATTTGAAAGAGTTGTCAAAAGGTGAGTTAATCCTTGAAAATCCGGATGATTTGGTCAATACGAATACCTTGCTTCGCACATTAGGATTAGGGGCTAACAACAAGAAATTTGTAAAAACAAACAACTTCAAACAAAAACAAAAAAAGAAATTCCAAAAAAAGCAATAAACGATGGCTTCATTTGAAATATATGGTGGTAAACCACTGAAGGGTGAATTGATTCCGCAAGGAGCAAAAAACGAAGCGTTACAAGTTCTTTGTGCGCCATTGTTAACAGAGGAAAAAGTTACGATTTCGAACATTCCTGATATTGTAGATGTGAATAAATTAATCGCATTACTTCAGACAATGGGCGTGAAAGTGGAGAAAGTAGAGAAAGGAACCTATATTTTTCAAGCGAAAGACATCGATTTAAAGTATTTAGAATCAGAAGATTTCAAAATGAGAGCGTCCTCGTTGCGCGGTTCTATCATGATTGTTGGACCCTTATTGGCACGTTATGGTGTTGGATTTATTCCTAAACCAGGTGGAGATAAAATCGGTCGCCGACGTTTGGATACGCACTTCGAAGGATTTACAATGCTTGGTGCAAAGTTTAACTACGACGCAGGAGAACACTTCTATTCTATCGAAGGAAAGAACTTAAAAGGTACATACATCCACTTGGATGAAGCATCTGTAACTGGTACAGCGAATATCTTGATGGCTGCTGTGATGGCAGAAGGTGAAACTACATTCTATAATGCAGCTTGTGAACCATACATTCAACAATTGTGTAAAATGTTGAACTCCATGGGTGCAAACATTACAGGAATTGGTTCCAATATGTTGATCATTAATGGTGTGAAAAAATTAGGCGGATGTTTTCACCGCATTCTTCCAGATATGATTGAAATCGGAAGCTTCATTGGTTTAGCGGCAATGACGAAGTCTGAAATTACAATCAAAGATGTGAGTTGGGATAATTTGGGAATCATTCCAAATGTATTTCGTCGCCTTGGAATTAAATTAGAGCGCAGAGGGGATGATATTTACATTCCTGCTCAAGAGTCATATGAAATCGATACATTCATCGATGGTTCTATTCTAACAATCTACGATGCGCCTTGGCCTGGATTTACGCCTGATCTTCTTTCTATCATCTTGGTAGTTGCTTCGCAAGCAAAAGGATCTGTATTGATCCACCAGAAAATGTTTGAATCTCGTTTGTTCTTTGTCGATAAACTGATCGATATGGGTGCTCAAATCATCTTATGTGATCCGCATAGAGCTACTGTAATTGGATTAAATCGTGAGCACGACTTACGTGGCATCACTATGTCCTCTCCAGACATTCGTGCAGGTGTATCTCTTTTAATCGCAGCTTTATCTGCTAAAGGAAAAAGTGTCATCGAAAACATCGAGCAAATCGATCGTGGATATCAAGACATTGAATTACGTTTAAACAATATTGGTGCGGACATTCGCCGCGTTGGCTAATGAAGAAACAACTCATTTTTGGACTCGTCTTTATTGCAGCATATACCTGTTATGCGCTGTGTTTTCGTTCGGAAAAATCCTTCGATTCAAAAGATCTTGCACCAGAAATTAAGTTGATTGGAACCAATGGAAAAGTTCGTAAGTTGTCGGATTTACGTGGAAAATTAGTTCTAGTGGATTTTTGGGCTTCGTGGTGTGGACCTTGCCGTAAGGAAAGTCCAAATGTGGTAGAGGCTTATGGTAAATATAAATCCAAAGAATTTAAAAACGCAAAAGGATTCGAGGTTTTCAGTGTATCGATTGATAAAGACCAAAAAGCATGGAAACAAGCAATCAAAGAAGATCATTTATCATGGAAAAACCATGTAATAGATAAGGATGGGATTGCTTCCGCCAATTATGGAGTTTCTTCGATTCCTTCTGCTTTTCTCATTGACGGAGAAGGTCATGTTATTGCAAGTGGAGGAGAACTCAGAGGCATTCAATTACACATTCAGATTGACAAACAACTGAAGTAGTTAGATTCGTTCGAGAACGTATGAAATCAATTCATTCATTTCACGCTCACATCCAGTAGAAAACTCCATGTTGGGACGATTCGCTACTCCCAAACAGATTGTTGCGCAAGCATGCCCTAATTGTCTTCCTAAGGCAAAAATTGCCGAACTTTCCATCTCGAAATTGACAATTTTCGTCTCGTCTTGACGAAAGCTACCAAGTTTGATGTGAATATCTTTAATCTTGCTTTCTAATCGCAAACTACGTCCTTGAGGACCATAGAACCCGGAACTTGTGACCGTGATTCCAGTATGAGTTTCGGTGGAGCTTAAGCGATTCGTTAAGTCCTTATCGGCAGAAATAAGATAGGGGATTATGCCATAGGGTAAATCCAAATGCTCATCGATGTTTTTTCGAAGTTGAACTTCCTGTTCTGTAAAGTCAATTGGATAAAAATGTGCAACATTGTCAAAGCCGTAAGCATGTGAGGATAACATATAGGAATGCAATGGAATGTCTGATTGAAGTATTCCACACGTTCCAATGCGAACGATTTCCAATACTGTTTTGTGACGTTTTTCGGTGCGATTTTCTAGATCAATGTTAACCAAGGCATCTAGTTCTTGCAAACAAATATCGATGTTGTCTGTTCCGATTCCTGTAGAAAGAACACTGATTCTTTTGTCCTTATACGTTCCAGTATGACACACAAACTCGCGGTGTTGACTTTTGTGTTGGATTTCATCAAAGAACGCGGAAATCAATGCCACACGATCTTGGTCACCAACCAGAATAACTTTATGCGCTAGCTGACTCGGGTTTAAAGCCAAATGATATACTTCGTTTCGCTCGTTTAATACGAGTTCTGTTGCGGGAAAATGCATGGATTATAGGCTGCCAAATACTTTTGCCAATAGTTCAGTAACACGAGCTGCTGGATCCTTTCGGATTTTATTTTCCTCTTGTTCTACCATTTTGAAAAGTCCTTCAATCGCTTTTTGAGTAACGTAGGCATTTAAGTCGGGATTGATTTTTTCACCACCCGTTAAATTCATCGCAGCGTTATACTTCGTCATGATTGGACTCCAATATTCTGTTAATTTCACTCGTGAAATCGCTTCTGCAACTTTTGGAGAGAATGCCGATGTTAATTTTGTAGTTGTTTGGTCTTTTAGAAATTTTGTAGCCGCTCCGTTTCCTCCATTCAAGATACTGAATCCATCCTGAACACTCATACTGGTGATTGCATCAACAAAAATCGGAAGTGCTTCTTTCGCTGCTTCTTCTGCGGCACGATTCAAGGTCGTTTCGAACTTATCAACCTGAGTGGTCATTCCTAAATCAATTGCCTTTTGACGCGCTTTTACGGCATCAGGAG
>CAIRMS010000209.1 GCA_903879765.1 uncultured Flavobacteriales bacterium | reverse complement strand
TTTGAGCAAGTTCATTTAGAACTCCCTCCTCGCCTATTTTATCCAGCTTATCTATGGCAACGGTTAGGTCAATAATACGATCAGCTTCCCCACAGACCTCTGCGATACCACTTAAAATCTTGCGATTATTTAGTTTAATCGTAAAAGATGGAATATTCAAATGTGTAAGTACGTCATCAAAAATCTGAATCAATTCTACCTCACAAAGCAATGAATCCGAACCAACAACGTCTGCATCGCATTGAAAAAACTCTTGGTATCTACCATGTTGAGGACGATCTGCTCTCCAAACGGCTTGAATTTGATAGCGTTTAAATGGAAATGAAAGATCATTCTGATGTTGAACTACAAAGCGTGCAAAAGGAACGGTTAAATCGTATCGAAGTGCTTTTTCAGCGAGTGAAGAAGCGAACTTGGGTAAGTTGTCGTTTGCTAAAGCGTCTAAATCTGCTTTACGCATTTTTTCTCCAGAATTCAGAATACGAAAAATCAAACGATCGCCTTCCTCTCCATATTTCCCCATGAGTGTTGAAGAAAGCTCAAAACTAGGTGTCTCAATTGGAGCGAATCCATAGCGCTTGAAAACCGTTTTAATGGATTCAAATAAATAGGTTCTTTTTGCTACCTCGTTTGGCAAGAAATCCCTTGTTCCTTTTGGTATTGATGGTTTTTGCGCCATAATGAATTGCTATCGTAATTGTATTTATTCTTAATTCATTCACATGAATAGGATGCTTAAAACAAACTTTTCGTTTCCAAAGTTAATTCCTTTAATTGATTTGAGCGTAATTTGGGCTCTAGTACCAATTATTTTCAGTAAAAAATTAGGTTAAATCGACTACGTTTAAAATAAATATTACGTATGTTCGTTTCTATTAATCAACTATGAAACTCAAAGAAACCATCGATTTTGTCAATGGAATTCTTCCATCGAAAGGAAGTGTTCTCTTGTCGGAGCCCTTTCTCCAGGATCCACATTTCGAGCGTTCAGTCGTATTAATGTGTGAACATTCTGATGCTGAATCGTTTGGATTTGTATTGAATCACACTGCAAATGTTCACTTGCATGAACTCATTGATATTGCGCCAACTTCCATCCCCGTTTTTATCGGTGGTCCCGTTGCCGAGAACGGTTTATTTTACCTGCATACGTTTATGGATATCGAATCCAGTGAAGAAATCCTGCCAGGTTTATTTTTTGGAGGTGATTTAACGGAGATTTTCGAATTGTTAAATGCGGACGAAAACAACAAAGAAAAAGTACGTTTTTTTATCGGGTATTCCGGTTGGAGTAAAGGACAATTAACCCAAGAAATCAAAGAACGTGCTTGGATTTGTGTGAACAATATCACTATCGAAACATTGCTTTCTGTTCCCGTTTCTACGCTTTGGAAAAAGTGTATGTCCGTGCAAGGTGAGCAATTTCAAACCTTTGCATTATTCCCGAAAAACATCACAGACAACTAGTTCATTTTTCTCGCTTCAGTGTAAGCTCGATAAAAAGTTTTGAAGTACAGTAAAAAACCTTGATTTAAAAGGAATTATTCCTATCTTTGCACCCTCAAAAGAGGAAGTTGTGCCCTAATCACAACAAAAAATGTTTCATCCTTTCGGAAAATTAGGGCTTCTGAAATACAAATTATTAAGCCACATGGCAAAGAATATTGAAATGCAGGGAGCTGCAGATTTTGATTGGGAAGCGTTACAATTAGACGGCTATACCAAAATCGAAAGATCAGAATTATCTGATGTTTACGAAAAAACCTTAACTTCTATCAATGAGAAAGAAGTAATCCAAGGTACAGTTGCATTATTAAACAAGAAAGAAGTAATCGTGAATATCGGTTACAAATCTGAAGGTGTTATTGCAGCGAACGAATTCCGTTACAATCCAGATTTAAAAATTGGAGATGTAGTTGATGTTTACGTAGAATGTCGCGAGGACAAAACTGGTCAGCTAGTTGTTTCTCACCGCACAGCTCGTATGCACAGTGCTTGGATTCGTGTGAACGATGTATTGCGTACAGGAGAAATCATCACTGGTTTCGTTAAATGTCGTACGAAAGGTGGATTAATCGTTGATGTATTTGGTATTGAAGCATTCTTACCAGGTTCTCAAATTGATGT
>CAIRMS010000208.1 GCA_903879765.1 uncultured Flavobacteriales bacterium | reverse complement strand
CAATTGATGATTCTCAGCGAGCAAAAGTGCGTAAGCAAAAACATCCGCTAGTTCTTCTTTGATGCGCTGAATTTCAACTTGTTCAGATTCCTTAACATCTTTCCACAAGAACAATTCATTTAATTCTGCTACTTCGATGGATAAAGCAATGGCGAGGTTTTTAGTATCGTGAAATTGTTTCCAATCGCGTTCGTCTCGAAATTTAACCAAGGCTTGCATTAAGTTATTTATGTCGCTCATATTCTTTGAAAGAATAAAGGTGCGAAAAAAGATTTAAAATTTAGTTTTATTGGTGGTCTTAAGAAATGATTGACCTCAATTGTCATAAGAATTTACGCATGAAAGAATTATTGACTTGGAAGTAAAATCAAGGTGAGCTCAAGAGACATTTTTTTGAAAGCATTGTTTGATTCTAACGGAAAAAATCCATAGCCATTTTTCCAATTCGGAGATTTTGAACTTGTCCTTGATTCCAAAGTTAGAAATCACAAATTTAGTATAGAGTGAAATGCTTATACTAAAATGGATAGGTATAGCGTTTTTAAGTGGATGTTTACTCGTTGTGAATGATAAAAAATAAACCTACAAGTTGATTTAATGAAAATAGTTCCTATATTTGCACATAAGTTGTTCGCATTTCACTACGTAAATGAGGTGGACAATGAGTACGATAGATTAATGAATTTATGGAACGATACCGTTTATGTATATGAATTTTTAAAAGAAAATCAAATAGATATTCCAAGGTCCAAAACACTGAGTAAAATCGCGAATGAACTAATTGATGATGCTTACGAATTGGACGAAAGATTAATCGAAATAACGAATTCAACAGATAAAAAACTAAGCTTCTTTTTTCAATCCTTGAGCAATCATGAATACAGAGCCAAAGTTCTTTCGTTTCAAAAAGGCAGACATTCTTTGTTGCGTATGTATGCGATAAAAATTGATGACGATACGTTTGTCATTACAGGTGGCGCGATCAAACTTCCCTTACATCATTTAATGGAAGACAGAGAACATACAAAAATCGAGTTGACAAAGTTACATGTAGCCAAAGCGTATTTGAATAGCAATGGTGTACTAAATGAAGATTCATTTTTTGAATTCTTAAACGAAGAAAGTTATGACAAGTAAGGAAAAATTTTTAGCGATGGTTTCTAAGGAAGAAACCAAAACCATAGAAGGGGCAAAAGGACGAATTGCACGAAAAAATTATACGCGTTTATCTCAAAAAATTGCTTTATCCATATTAATCCGTCTGGATGAATTAGGGTGGAAACAAGTTACGCTCGCCGAAAAAATGAAAGTTAAACCACAGCAAGTGAACAAGTGGGTAAAAGGCAGAGAAAATTTTACCATTGAAACATTGGCTTCCTTAAGTGAAGTGCTAGGCTTTGATTTAATTACAGTCAGCAATGATCAAGATGCTCCATCTTCACAACTGATTCAACTTTAAATATAATAGGTTTATGAGGTGCGCCACCATTCGAAGCAGGTCTCTTTAATCTTAGAATTTGATGAAGGTATTTATGTCGCTCCTATTCCTTGAAAGAATAAAGGTGCGAAAAAAGATTCAAAATTTAGTTTTATTGGTGGTCTTAAGAAATGATTGACCT
>CAIRMS010000207.1 GCA_903879765.1 uncultured Flavobacteriales bacterium | reverse complement strand
TTCGACTTCAGAAACCTTATCAGAATCCGGGTATTTCTTGAGATAGGCTTCATAGTCATTCAGTGTGTTTAAACGTTTCGCTTGTTCAAAATCTTCAATCATCTTAATTTGACGCTCCTTCACTGTTAAATCAGTCAAGATAATATTGAAAGTACTATTACCAAAAAACTCAAAATCTAATTGATAACCGGTATTTTCTTTCATTTTTTGACTCAATGCTGTCTGAAAATCCACATCATGACAAATCAGTTTTGATCCAAGTTTACCATAATTAAATGAATATGTTTGTGCGGGCTTTTCTGCATGAAAAGAAGGCTCATTGGAGAACCTCTTAAGCGTTGACTCAACAACATTCCATAAGGGATATTCTTTGTTATTTAAAAGAATAACATCGCTAAAGTTTTTATTTAATCTTGGATTGATGGAAACGCGAACTGTATATTCTTTACCCTTTGAATCTCTTACATAAAATCGATTGTAAATAGCATTTGACAACTGAATAACTTCATTGAAAACATCGCTTCGATTAGTTAAATATCCTGAAACCAAGGTTGTTTGGTTTAATCCTCCTACTAAATTTAGTGGTTTTGTAAAATCTACTTCGCTTAAATCAAATGCATCAATAAATACTAAACTGCATTGATCCGCCATACCCGAAGAAACTTTAGTTGATTTGAACTCTACTTGAAGATCAACCTTTAATGTTCGAACGATCAACTGATTCAAGGATTCCTTTTTTATTGGTCCGTTCTCCTTCATCGCCAACAGGATTTCCTTGGAGAAATCAATTAAGTTAATCCATTCAAACTGATCTCCATATTCATTTTTTAACAGATTGAATTCTTCAAGATACCTTGACCTAGAACTGGATTCATTTACAATTTTGGAGAAAACGTCCTCAGTAATAAATTTTGGACAATAAATTGCTTTTAGTTTATATCCAAAAAACGCATTTATGTTCTGTTTCAAATGAGCAGCCTCAAGTAGATCCGCTAATTTCTTCATGTCCACATCAATAAACCATGAGACGTGGTCTTTATTTGGCGATTGATCCTTACCCGCATAAACAATGCTCACAATCGCTTCTTGACCTTGAAGTTCAATAAACTTGGAAATTTCACTTTCACCTTCTTTCAATTCTAAAGCTGAAGGCGGAATAAATGACACCGGTTTTATCTGAACTAAACGCAAATTGGTGTTTTCTTGAACGCCCCTATAAATGAGTTGATAGATAATCTGATGCTTAGCTTTTTCCTCGCTCTTTTTTTCGTTTTTCGTGAAATTATCTAATTGGAAGTAGCCATTAAATTTACCCTTTGAAAATCTATTCAATTGAGTTACTTCAAACGGTTCTTCCCATGCTTTTTGACTTAGGACAACGGATGAAATAAATGTCACCTGAAATAATAATATAAAAAGAGGAAATAATCGAAAGGTGTAATTTTTAAAAATCATAGCGCTATTCATGGTTGCTTTAGCGGCATTTAGTGTTCCTTTGAAGTTATTTCTAAACGTTTTCCGACTAAAAAAAACGGATAATTCAAGGTGACTTTTTCTACCTATTAAACATGTTTACACAAACTTACACTAATTATTTCGAAAGTAAAAATACCACCGTTTTTAGACATGTTTTACATCCAAAAGTTTGACGAAAAACTTTTTAGTATTCGAATTTATACGAGGTGAAATTTAAGTTGAAATTCTGATGCGTATTTAGAAAACATCACTACAATAAAGAAAAATCCTGAAGAGGAATTAAAACAGTCTAATTTCGTTTAGTTTCTTTTTCTTTTCGGCTTACCGTATTTGTCCATCATCGCCTTTTTGTGGTCATAACGAACATTTACTTTCTTGTTTTTGGCTTTCTTTTCATGGAATGCTGGTCCAACTTCTCTTTTGGCCAACTTGAGTAGTTTTCCCGGAATTTGAGCTACTGGCTTTTCAAATTCCAATAATTCGTCAGTCATTTCTACTTCACTTGGAACCTCCGTAAATGGAAGCTCCTGTTGCATCAAGGATTCAATTTTAGAAAGAGCATCGGCATCTTTCTCGTTAACAAAAGTGATGGCAACTCCGTTTTTATCCGCACGACCAGTTCTACCGATTCGGTGGATGTAATTTTCTGGAATCTCTGGAATATCAAAATTGATCACATGGGTAACATCCGTTACATCAATTCCACGTGCAATTAGATCTGTTGCAATCAATACACGAAAAACTCCTGTTTGGAAATTTTGAACACTGTTAAAGCGGAAATTTTGTGCTTTATTCGAGTGAATGACACCAACGCTATTGAGCAAAGAACTTTCCATTTCTTCAAACAACATATCCGCTAAAGTTCTTGATTGCACAAAGACTAGTACTTTGGAAGAATCGACTGTATTTTCTAACAAATGATGTAGCAACTGAACTTTAGACAAAAAGTTAGGAACGTGGTATCCAATTTGGTCAATCTGTGCAAGGGTCGTTCCAGAACGTGCCGCCTCCACCCTCACGGGAACTGTAAAGTTCGCCTCGAGGAAATCAGACACTTCCTCAGATAATGTAGCCGAGAACACCATGTTTTGACGTTTTACCGGCAAAAATTCGAAAATGCGTAATAACTGAGCGCGGAAACCTAAACTTAAGGTTTCATCTACCTCATCAATGACTACTTTCTTTGCATGTTTTAATTGAAGGGAACCGTTGGCTGCTAAGTCGAGGATTCTTCCCGGAGTTCCAACAAGGACATCTAATCCTTGAAGTACCATCGCTGCTTGCGTGTTCATATTCGTTCCACCGTAAACTCCCCCAACTGCTACATTCATGTAAGGAGTTAATTTTTCCACTTCACGAACAACTTGCGCAACTAACTCACGTGTTGGAACGATGATCAGAATTTGCGGATGTGGTTCCTTTGAAAATTTCCACATACACAAACACGGAAGAATATAGGCTAATGTCTTACCTGTTCCAGTTTGTGCAATACCAATGGTATCTTTTCCGGACATCATCACATTGAAACTTGCTGCTTGAATGGTTGTTGGCGTCTCGTAGCCTAAATCATCTAAGGCATTCCAAAGTGGTTTCTTTAAGTTTAGGTCACGAAAAGTCATGGGGAAAATTTTGCGCAAAGTTACGGAAAGAAAGTAAGTTATTGTCCTACTTACTTCATCAAGTTTACCTTTTGATTGAATTCACCTTTCTCTGTATACATATGAAGGAAATACAAGCCCGAGTTTAATGAAGATAAATCAAT
>CAIRMS010000206.1 GCA_903879765.1 uncultured Flavobacteriales bacterium | reverse complement strand
ATTTTTGTTGCCAAATTAGATTTTGGAGTGACCAATGAGCAATTAAGACAATTGTTCGAACAACATGGTAGCGTAATCAAAGTGAATGTCGCTACTGACAGAGAAACAGGTAAATCAAGGGGCTTTGCCTTTGTTGAGATGGCCGATCGCGCAGAAGCCATGAATGCCATAAACGCCTTGAATGGCCACATGATTAATGGCCGGGACATCGCCGTTAAAGAAGCGGAGCAACGTGGGGACACTCGTCCAAACAATAATCCTCGCTCAGGTAATGACTTCCAACGAACCTCTACACCAAGAAATGACGATCGTAGACCTAATTCACCAGTAGGTTCTGACACCCCAATCATTACACCGCCGTTAGAAACTCTTAAAATTGAACCAAGAAAAAAGTTAAACAAGGATAAGAAACCTGGTGATTCAGATTCAGACAACCGTTCTAAGAAACCTAAAATGGATGCCTACAAAAAAAGTGGGAAAGCAAATCGATTTTTTGATGACGATGACGATGATGATTTCGATGAAGACTTGTTTTCGTTCAAAAAGAGTGATGAGGAGGATGATTTCGATGAGGAAGACGATGAGGATTTCGCATAGCATTAAACGCTATTTAGTTCTTTCGTCGTACCTTTGCCCCACATGTCCTTGAATTACGCAGAAAAGTTAAATCATCCCGTTTTTAAAGTTGTTTCACAGTATGCAACAGATCATAGCATCGATGCGTACGTCATTGGTGGATTTGTTCGTGATATCATAATGGAACGACCTTCAAAGGACATTGATATTTTAGTATTGGGTGACGGTCCGCAATTCGCGGAAGACATTGCAAAAATTCTTCGTGTTAAAAAAGTCAGTGTTTTTAAGAACTTTGGAACCGCACACTTTCGTTACAAAGACCTTGACGTGGAATTTGTTGGTGCTCGAAAAGAATCATACACACGAGACTCCAGAAAACCTATTACAGAAAAAGGAACATTGCAAGATGACCAAAATCGAAGAGATTTTACCATTAACACACTTGCACTCAAACTCAATACACAAGCTTTCGGAGAACTTGTTGATCCATTTGATGGCTTAAAAGACATCGAAAAAGGTATCATTCGAACACCCCTTGAACCTGAAATTACTTTTAGTGATGATCCCTTGCGCATGTTAAGAGCCATTCGTTTCGCTACTCGATTTGACTTTCAAATTGAACGTACTTGCCTCGAAGCGATGAAGAAACAAGCGGATCGCCTAGAAATCATCTCACAAGAACGAATCACAGAAGAACTGAACAAAATCATTCTAACAGATACGCCTTCGCGTGGATTCAAACTTTTGAACTCAACGGATTTATTGAAACAATTTTTCCCGGAAATGATTGCGCTACACGGAATTGAAACAAGAAATGGGAAAGCCCACAAAGACAATTTTTATCACACTTTAGAGGTACTAGATAATTTGGCGCTAAATAGTGACTCCTTGTGGCTTCGTTGGGCGGCAATTTTACATGACATCGCAAAACCGCCTACAAAACGCTTTGATCCAGTTGTAGGCTGGACCTTTCACGGACATGAAGACCTCGGTGCAAAAATGGTACCGCGTATTTTCACGCGATTGCGCTTACCCTTAGATTTCAAGATGAAATATGTACAGAAACTTGTAAGACTTCACCTTCGTCCAATTTCATTGGTAAAAGGCTCTGTGACAGATTCTGCCGTTCGACGATTACTGAGTGAAGCAGGGGACGATGTCGAAGATTTGATGTTGCTTTGCAATGCTGACATCACTTCTAAAAATGAATTCAAAGTAAAACGGTACAAGAAAAATTTTGAACTTGTTTCAGAGAAATTAAAATTTGTAGAAGAGAAAGACCGAATCCGTAATTTTCAACCTCCGGTTAGTGGCGAATTGATCATGCAAACGTTTGAGTTAGGTCCATGTGCCGAAATCGGAATCATCAAAGCACATATCAAAGAAGCCATTCTTGAAGGAACAATCCAGAATTCGTATCAAGATGCTGTCAGAGAAATGCTAAAATTGGGAAAAGAATTAGGATTAACAGTGGTAAGAACTCCCGATTTGGATAAATAATACTAACTTTACCTAAAGCGTAAAATCAGTAAAAATGCCAGGATTAAAATTCAGAGTTTTATTGGATTCAGATAAAAACGAAGAAGTTTTTAGAGACATTTTAATTAGTGATGCCAGCAACTTTGAATCCTTCTACCATGCTATTATGAAATCTTTTGATTTCAAAGGAGATCAAATGGCAAGTTTTTATGTGTCGAATGAAGACTGGGACAAAGGTCACGAAATCAGCTTATTAGACATGTCCTACGACGATGATTCAATAGACTCACCTGCAACGGTAATGAAAGATGCCGTTATCAAAGATTTTTTAGAGGAACCAGACCAACGATTCATTTTAGTGTACGACTTCATGAAGATGTGGATTTTTCTCGTGGAATTAATTGGCTACGACCGCAATGAACCGGAGCATCCTGAAATGATTCTTGCTATTGGAAATTCACCAAAAGAAGAATCAAGGGAAGCACTTGATGAAGAATTATTGCATGAAAGTGATTCCTTGTCGGATGAGGAGGATGAAGATGATTTTGGATTTAATGAATTTGATGATGACTATTCTGATGACGATTTAAGCGACTACAACGAGTACGAATATTAGTATGAAAGAAATTGAACAAGATCCAATTGGGCAAGCCATTTTGGACTACCATAAATCAAAAAAACCCTTTGACATCATCGTATCTTCCGATTTATGTGACGATGATATTATCCCAATCGAAGTATTATTTCGTTCGTACAACGACATGCCTGAATTGGAGAAATTAGCCATTAAACTGTGTAAAGGACAAGTACTCGATGCAGGAGCAGGAGCCGGTGTTCATGCCAATGAACTCATCAAACGAGGACATACCGTGTTTGGGATAGATACATCAGCTGGTGCGGTTGAATATATGAAGGGGCAAGGGATTTCAGCAAAACAAATTGAATTTGAAGCCTATAATCCACCCGCAAAATTCGACACGATTTTATTACTCATGAACGGCATCGGAATAGCAAAGAAAAAATCCAATTTATTGAGTTTTTTAAAAAATGCCGGTGAAAAATTGAACAAAGGAGGTCAAATCATCTGTGATTCATCCGATGTGAAATACTTGTACGAAGATGAAGACGGATCCTATTGGATGGATTTGAATTCAGAGTATTACGGGAATTTCAAATTTCAAATGCACTACAAAAAAATCAGCGGTCCAGAATTCAATTGGTTGTATGTTGATTATGATACGCTCCATGAAATCGCCAGTCAAGCAGGATTCAAATGTACCCGAGTATTTGATTTAGATGCTCATTTCCTTGCGCAATTAACAAAAATCTAGGATAGTATTCGAGTTGAAATGAAAATCACTTATCTCTTATTCATTGGCCTATTCTGTCTGCTAAGTGCATGCAGTTATTCTGAAGAGCAAATTAGCGCTTTCGATAATCGTATTAAAACGTTTACTGCTGGAAAATCCTTTCGCTTGGTTAAATCTGAGAGTGGACTGTACACGGAAATAATAGAACCTGGAAAAGGTCGTGAAATTCATCTGACCGACAGTATCGGTGTAAGTTATGTGGGTAGATTGCTTTCCGGAAAAAAATTCGATGAACAAAAAAAAACCATTTACTTGCCAATGCGTGGAGTGATTGATGGTTGGAAAGAAGCCTTGTTGGGACAAAAACAAGGCGTTAAATTAAGAATGATTGTCCCACCACAATTAGGATATGGTGCCGGCGGAATGGATAAAGTTCCTGCAAACGCTACATTGTATTTCGAATTGCGCGTTGATGACGTGAAATAAATGCTGTTTTACTTGTCATTATCGCCACATTGATTAATTTTGACCACGCAAAAATAGAAGTAGCCTTATGAGTGTTTTAGTAAATAAAAATTCCAGAGTCATTGTTCAAGGATTTACCGGTAGTGAAGGTACATTCCATGCAAGTCAAATGATTGAGTACGGTACAAATGTAGTTGGTGGAGTTACACCGGGAAAAGGTGGAAACACCCATTTAGATCGTCCAGTATTTAACACAGTTGCTGATGCTGTTTCAAGCACACAAGCAGATACTTCCATCATTTTTGTACCACCTGCATTTGCTGCAGATGCAATCATGGAAGCTGCTGAAGCAGGAATTAAAGTAATTGTATGTATTACGGAGGGTA
Source organism: uncultured Flavobacteriales bacterium (assembly GCA_903879765.1). Taxonomy (GTDB): domain Bacteria; phylum Bacteroidota; class Bacteroidia; order Flavobacteriales_D; family Crocinitomicaceae; genus UBA952. The sequence goes on along the minus strand of CAIRMS010000206.1, from coordinate 984 downwards.
TTCCTGTAAACGACATGATTCAAGCGAAAGAATACATTCAAGGATTTGACACACGATTGATTGGACCAAATTGTCCAGGTGTGATCACTGCAGGTGAAGCAAAAGTTGGAATCATGCCCGGATTCGTTTTCAAACAAGGAAAAATAGGAATCGTTTCTAAATCAGGAACGTTAACTTACGAAGCTGCTGACCAAGTAGCGAAAGCCGGAATGGGAATCACAACGGCAATCGGAATCGGTGGAGATCCAATCATTGGAACAACTACATGCGAGGCTGTTGAGCTTTTGATGAACGACCCTGAAACTGAAGGAATCGTTATGATTGGTGAAATCGGTGGAAACTTAGAAGCCATTGCAGCGAAGTGGATCAAAGAAAATGGTACGAAACCAGTAGTTGGATTCATCGCAGGTGAAACCGCTCCGAAAGGTAGAACAATGGGTCACGCAGGTGCGATTGTTGGTGGAACAGATGATACAGCAGAAGCAAAAAAACGCATCATGCGCGAATGTGGTATTCACGTAGTGGATTCTCCTGCGCAAATTGGAGCTAAAATGGCAGAAGTAATGGCAAACAAATAATCGTTACGCCACAAAATATGAAAAGCGCCTGATGGCGCTTTTTTTATGCCTTTAATTTTAAGAAGTTTCTTAATTCCAAAAGTCCCAAGTTAAACCAATTTTGATTTGCATGCTTGGAAAAGCATAGTTGCTTACAAAGGCTGTCGAGGAAGGTACCCAATAGGATCCAATGTTATCAACTCGCACAAAAAAACGAAAGGTTTCCACCTCCAATGCTGTAGTAAAGGAAAGATTCACAAACCCTTTCATTGTTGGATTATTTGTTTGTATCAGGTCAAAAACACCCATCTGAGGAATAAATGCGCGTTGCTGAAATGAACTCAAATAATGAATGTCCGTTGCAAATAACATGCGAAGTTTTTTTGCTTTAAACACGCCACCTTTCCATTGTACATGAAGGGTTGTT
>CAIRMS010000205.1 GCA_903879765.1 uncultured Flavobacteriales bacterium | reverse complement strand
GCATTGCTGGCGTCGAGTTTTTCAACATGTGTAGATACAACTACTATTTTTCCTTGAGGGTCTACTGAAAAGTTCATCACAATCGTTTTGTCAAATGTAAAAATTTTCAGCGTTCAATTTTCGATGCGAGTAAATAAATTACTGCCATACGAACTGCCACACCATTTTCTACTTGGTCAAGTATGATACTTTGCTTAGAATCAGCTACATCACTCGAAATTTCTACACCTCGATTAATTGGTCCTGGATGCATCACAATGATTTCCTTGGAAAGTCCGTCTAAAATCTCTTTTGTCAATCCAAATAACATGGTGTATTCTCTTAATGAAGGAAAATACTTAATGTCTTGTCTCTCTAATTGTATGCGAAGCATATTTGCCACGTCGCACCATTCCAATGCTTCACGAAGGTTGTGTGAAACTTTCACTCCCAGGTCTGCTATGTATTTTGGAATTAAGGTCGTTGGACCACAAACCATGACTTCAGCACCCAATTTTTGGAGGCAATAAATATTTGAAAGTGCAACGCGTGAATGAAGAATATCTCCAACAATTACTACTTTTTTTCCTTCAACACTTCCCAAACGTTCGCGAATAGAAAATGCATCAAGTAACGCTTGAGTTGGATGCTCATGGGTTCCGTCACCAGCATTGATAACACGTGCTTTTACTTTTTGTGAGAGAAATAATGCCGCCCCTGGATTTGGATGACGCATTACCACCATGTCCACTTTCATTGCAAGGATGTTGTTGACAGTATCAATTAACGTTTCTCCTTTTTTTACGGAACTACTTGCGGCACTGAAATTGACTGTGTCAGCTGAAAGTCTTTTTTCTGCTAGCTCAAATGAGAGTCTAGTTCGAGTTGAATTTTCAAAGAAAATATTGGCAATGGTAATATCTCTGAGTGATGGAACTTTCTTAATCGGACGATTGATAACTTCTTTAAAGCTATCCGCTGTCTTGAAGATTAACTCGATGTCTTGTCGCGTTAAATCTTTAATTCCCGTAAGGTGATCAACACTTAAATTATTCATTGCTTTCTTTTGTAAACAAAACCACTTTATCTTCTCCTTCCGTTTCTTTCCACTCCACGGAAACACGTTCTGAAATTTGTGTATCTACTGTTTTACCAATGTAATCCGCTTGGATTGGTAGGTCACGACTGTATCGACGATCAATGAGCACCAATAATTCAACCTTTGAAGGACGCCCAAAGGTGAGTAAGGCATCGAGACCGGAACGAATGGTTCTTCCTGTATATAACACATCGTCTACTAAAATGACGCGCTTATTTTCTATACTAAAATCGATGTTGGTGATGCTTGGAATAATCGGTTTTTCTCGACGACGAAAATCATCGCGGTAAAACGTAATATCTAAATTCCCGCATTGAATTTCTTTACCAAGAATAGATTCCAAATAAGACTTGAGTCTTGTCACAACATGGATTCCTCGAGGTTGTAAACCAACGAGAACAGTGTCCGAGAAGTCGTTGTGGGATTCGATTAATTCATGGGAAAGACGTTTCAAAGTGAGGTCCAAATGTGTTGGATTCAAAATGATTTGCTTTTCCATTAACACAAAGATAAGGGATATTTATGTTCGAAAGAAATACCGATTGGATTTTTATCGATTAATTATCGTTTGATCAAGATCAGAAAGTAGGAAAAAGCTTCCGGTTACTAGGATAAGGTCTTGAGGAGACACAGTATTCTTAAGGGACTTAAGTAGGATGTTTACATCTGAGCTGACTGATTGGACACGGGAATCTTTTGCTTTCATATCCGTCAATTCCGCCAACGTAAGGCTTCGATTATTCTGGAATTCAGAAAGATAAATCATCGCTTGGGGTGGGAGTAAAGACAAGATCTCGAAGACATTCTTATCCCCTGATGCACCGTAAATGATATGTAATTTCTCAAATTGCATGTTTCCCACATCCAATAGCGTCGCTTGAATGCCATCTTGATTATGGGAAACATCCAGGTAGATCAAGGGATTTTCGTGCACTTTTGCTAATCTCCCAAACAACCCTGTATTGAGCTGGAGGTTTGTAAGTGCTTTACTCATGGTTTCATTGGAAACAGAAACCTTTAATTTTGATAAGGCACAAAGTGCTGTTCTCAGGTTTGTTTTTTGAAGATTCGGCATTTCTATGAAGTCGAGAATTCCCCATTTTTCACTATCAGCAAAGTATATTGGCGCACCTTGACTGAATGCCTGCTCTGTAAAAACCGTTGCAATTTCTTCCTGGGTTTGTCCAATTACGACGGGCTGACTTGACTTAATGATTCCAGCTTTTTCCATAGCAATTTCAGGAAGTGTTTCTCCTAAAAATGGTGTGTGATCGAGTCCAATATTGGTAATTACAGCAATAGTGGACTTCAGAACATTCGTTGAGTCAAGTCGTCCACCCATACCGGTTTCGATCACGGCATAAGTACAATGATTTCGCTGAAAATGATCCATAGCCATGGCGAAGGTCACTTCAAAGAAACTAGGTTCGAATTCGAGGCGAAGATCAATAACTCGTTGACAAAAGTTCACCACAGAGACTTCGTCAATTTGTACGCCATTGATGCGAATGCGTTCTCGAAAGTCGAAAATATGAGGCGAAGTAAACAAGCCTACTTTCTCGTTGTTTTCTGTTAGTATGGAGCTCATGTAGGAACAGGTCGAACCTTTGCCGTTTGTTCCCGCCACATGAATGATAGACATATTTTTAGGGGCTATCTCAAGGAATAGAAGTAAATCCTTCGTTTGCTTTAATCCTGGTTTATACGCACTTGCTCCGTTGTTTTGATAGGATGGAAACTGGTCAAATAGCCAGGAAATAGCCTGATTATAGGTTTCGATTTTCATCTTACATCAATTGTGCTAAAAATACAGCAATACCTGAAAAATAGCCAAGTGCAGCCAAAAGGGTGATGCGTTTTAAATACCAGAAAAAGGAAATTTTCTCCATTCCCATAGCCACGACTCCCGCTGCAGATCCGATAATGAGCATGGACCCACCAGTTCCTGCAGCGAAGGCGATAAAATGCCAGATTTCGTGATCTAAAGGAAATTGAAACATCCCCATGGAAGCGGCAACAATCGGAACATTGTCAATGATTGCAGAAGCTACACCGAGCAAGGTAACGAATACATTTACATCCATACTTTCTTGTATCTGAACGCCAAAACTGTAAATCATCCCCATGGACTCCATTGCGGCAATGGTCATTAGAATACCTAAAAAGAAAAGAATACTTGGCAGTTCAATTTTCGTTAGTGCTTTAAATGTAGGACTCGAGTGTGAATTTGTTGCGCTCATGTCCGTCAACGAAAACTGACGTTTACTGATGATTTCTGCAACAATGGAAATCAGTCCTAATGAAAACATCATTCCCATGTAAGGTGGTAAATGCGTTGTCATTTTAATGATTGGTACAAGGATAATCAGAAATAAACCAAGGACTAAGATGATGACACT
>CAIRMS010000204.1 GCA_903879765.1 uncultured Flavobacteriales bacterium | reverse complement strand
CGGGAACATTTGTTCTTTCTCATGGGTATTATGATGCATATTATACACAAGGACAAAAAGTAAGAAGGGTGCTTAAAAATCGCACCGATGATTTCTTTAAAAACTTGGATTTACTATTAATTCCAACAACACCGGGGACTGCCTTTGAAAAAAATGCAGTAAAAGACCCAATTCAAATGTACTTACAGGATATTTTTACTGTCCATGCAAATTTAACGGGAAATCCAGCAATTAGTATTCCTTTTCGCTTGCATTCAAATGGCTTGCCTTATGGAATTCAATTAATGGCTGACTGTTTTCAAGAAGAGTTATTATTTCATGGAGTAACTAAATTGGAGGAATTAATATGAGGACATTACTGCTCGTCTTTTTAATGTTGAATGGTATCTTGTTTAGTCAAAAACCAGCACATTTGGTACGACCAGCGGATACCCTTAATCCAGACGCATTTTTTAATACAGTTCAGCAAAGTTTGAAATTGTTTTATGCGGATTATGCGAAGCAAAAAAATTACGACTCCATCATTAACGCCTTGAATTACGAGCCAAATCAAGTCCCTACTTTTTCAGATGAGGTTTATTGTCAACGCTTAGAAGAAATGAGTAAAAAAAGTCCTTTTCATATGGACTGCAATCAAGCGACTCTTTCTACCATTAGGTTTTTTGCTGCTCAACGTCGTGGTTTTGTCCGAGTAGTAATGGGGCGTTCTGCTTTGTATTTTGATTTATTCGGCGAAAAATTGGCTGAGTATGGATTACCACAAGAATTACGTTACCTATCTGTGATTGAAAGTGGTTTGCGTCCGCAAGTGAAATCGCGCGCCGGTGCACTAGGTCTTTGGCAGTTTATGTATAAAACAGGGCTTTATTTTGGACTCGAGGAAAACTCGTACATCGATGAACGAATGGATCCTGAGAAAGCAACGGATGCCGCTTGTCGTTATTTGAAACAATTGTACGGAATTTATGGTGATTGGAATTTGGCGTTAGCTGCTTACAATGCAGGTCCAGGTAATGTGAATCACGCCATTAAGCGTTCAGGTGGAAAAACAACCTACTGGGAAGTGCGCCCATTTTTACCACAAGAAACACAAGGATATGTGCCGAATTTTATCGCTGCAGCTTATCTGATCACCTATCATGCAGAGCACAATATTGTACCAATGGAAGCAAAGGTGCACAATGCACAATTAGATACCATGTGTATGAAAAGTGGTGTTCATATGAGCACAATTGCTCAATTAGCATCGTGGGATATAGAAGAAATCAAAGAATTAAATCCAATATACAAAACAGCCTTTATTCCTAAGATGACGCCAGCTAGATGCTTAACTGGGCCAATGGAAAAAATCAACCTTTTGGTGAGCATGGAGGATTCACTTTATGCGTTGGAAAAATTCATCCATGCACCTAAACCTCCCGTTCCAAAACCTGTTTTGCTTGTTCAACAAGAGAATCCGCAGAGAATAGATTCTACAACAAACACTGCGCAAGTGATAGATTCATTGAAACCTTCTACCGAAAACCTTCAATACCACAAAGTAAAATCGGGAGAAAACATGAAAAACATTGCTTTGCAATACGGTGTTACGATCGAACAAATCTTGGAATGGAATGGATTAAAAACAACGAATATTTATGTTGGACAAAAACTAAAATTATTCAGTTCAAAAACGGTTAGTTCAACTCCGCCACCTCCGCCACGTCAGGTTCAACCTGCGAAAAAGTATTATACGGTAAAAGCAGGAGATACCTTCGGTAAAATTGCATCGAGAAACAACTTGGAACAATCTCAACTCAAGAAATTAAATCCAGGGGTGAACATCAACAATATCATTGTCGGTCAACGCATCAGAATCAAGTAATCTTGGTTTAAATTCTATTCGGAGCGATGAAATTAACGGGGGTAATCATAACCTTTAATGAAGAACGAAACATCGAAAGGTGTTTGAAATCGCTGAAAAATGTGTGTGATGAAATCATTGTACTGGATTCTTTTTCAACTGATCGAACGGAGGAAATTTGCCAGTCTCATCATGTGAAATTTTTTCAACATGCTTTTGATGGCCACATTCAACAAAAAAACCGCGCCTTGCAAATGGCAGAAACAGATTGGATTCTCTCCTTGGATGCCGACGAAGCATTAACGGAAGAGCTTTCAACTGCTATTCTCCAGTTGAAAAAAAATCCAACCTTTCAAGCTTATTCCTTCAATCGCTTAACCAATTACTGTGGTCATTGGGTGAAACATTGCGGCTGGTATCCGGATACAAAAATAAGATTGGTCAAAAAAGATACGGCCCATTGGACCGGTGTAAATCCGCATGATCGCTTAGAATTAATGAATGCCAATCAAACTGGCCATCTGAAAGGCGATTTACTTCACTATTCTTATTACACGAAAGAAGATCATTTCAAACAAATTGACTATTTCGGAAACATTGCGAGTAAAGAATTATTTGATCAAGGAAAGAACATTTCCATGCTCATGTTATGGCTGAAAGTAGGAAACCAGTTCATGAAAAGTTATTGGATCAAACGAGGCATATTAGATGGAAGAACAGGTTTCTTGATTTCCCTTCGAAGCGCTTACGCAACGTATGTCAAATACAGCAAATTGAGGTTCTTAAATCACCAAGTAAGATGAATCGGATTTTAATTTCCCGTACAGATAGTATTGGCGATGTTGCTTTAACACTCCCAATGTGTCAGGCATTAAGGAATAAATTCCCGGAAGCAGAAATCATTTTCATCGGCAAGAATTACACACGGCCAGTCGTGAGTTGTTTTAATTCCATTGATGCTTTTTGGGACATTGATGAATTGTTCAATCAGCCAATTTCAAACCAATTAGAACAATTAAAAGCGGATTGCATCATTCATGTATTCCCAAATAAAAAACTCGCGTTTTTAGCCAAAAAAGCGAAAATACCCATGAGAATTGGAACATCTCACCGGGTTTTCCATATCTTCACGTGCAATGAGCGTCCAAACTTTACACGTAAAAAGTCAACGTTGCATGAGTCCCAATTGAATTTTCATTTGCTCGCTCCTTTAGGAATAACTGAAATACCTTCGTTTGATGAACTTGAAAAGCTCGTTCAATTCAATGCCATTGAAACAGCACTTCCAACTTGCTTACCCTTATCAAAAGATGAGGTAGTAATCCTTCATCCAAAATCTAAAGGAAGTGCACTCGAATGGCCTTTAGAGAAGTACATGGACTTGGCTTCCAGACTCGTAGAATCAGGGAAAACGGTGTGCTTCACCGGAACGGAACAAGAGGGAATTCAATTCCGGCATTTAATACCCGTACACGACCGCATTATTGATTCAACAGGTAAATTGTCATTAGAGCAATTAATCTACTTTATATCCCAGTCAAATGCCTTGCTTGCCTGTTCAACGGGTCCTTATCACATCGCTGGACTTTCAGGAATTCATGCCATCGGATTATTTTCCATGCGCAGACCAATCGATCCGGGAAGATGGCGCGCAATTGGACCAAAAGCTGAGTTCGTCGTTTTTGATCAATCATGCCAGACCTGTAAAAAAGGAACGAAGTGTAATTGTATTGAAAACATAGCTGTGTCAACTGTTTTAGAGGTAATCGGATGATTGCTAGTTCCGTTAAAAACAATGTGCTATTAGCGATTTTTGCATTAGTTTTTTCACTTGGAATTCTTTCAATAGATTATTGGCAATATGCTTTATTATTCAGTCTATCGATTTTCGCGGCATACCAATGGTTATTCGAGCGAAAAAATCATTGGATTTATTTGCTAATAGGAGGGATAATTGCGCTGTGTTATGCCTACTTACTTTCGCCTTTTTCGTGGGCGTTTGCCACGTTTGCCTTTTTGGGAATATTGGTCTATACCTATGAAAAAGGAATTCAATGGCGCAAAATTCCCTATTTAAAACCTGTGTTAATTTCCTTATGTTGGTTTGCTTTGGGAATTGCTATTCCAAAGTTTGCCTTGTATGGCCATGTTCCGAATCAAGATTTTTCACACATCATGCTTTTCTTAGTCCTTGCAGTAGTAGAAGATTTGGAGGACAGTGCAGTGGATGAAGGTCACATTAAAACAATCCCTTTGTACCTGACGAAATCTGAAACGGAAGGACTTATTGCCTTGTGGTTGTTCACTTATTTGGCACTATCCAGTAGAATTGACCTATTTAGTGAAAGATTGGACATTAAAATACTTTCAATTGTCCTTACAATCGCTCCCTTGATTTATTTCATTTACTTGAAAAAAAGTCCAAAAATCAATCACCGCTATTTCGATTTCATCCTTTTCCTAATCGGACTGCTTCATTTACTTGTGCAGAATAAGGTATACTCTTGAATCCTTTTTATCTTTGTCCTTCGAAAACAAGGATATGGAATACGATTTTAGAAATCTAGAGAGTAAATGGCGTAAGAATTGGCAGGATCGTGGTACCTATCACGTGCAAGAAGTTGCCACAAAACCTAAATATTATGTCTTAGACATGTTTCCTTATCCATCTGGTGCTGGACTTCACGTGGGACACCCACTTGGTTACATCGCTTCAGATATCTATGCTCGATACAAAAGATTGCAAGGATTCAATGTTCTGCATCCAATGGGCTACGATTCATTCGGACTTCCAGCAGAACAATACGCGATTCAAACGGGACAACATCCAGCCATTACAACAGAAGAAAATATCGCACGTTACCGCCAACAATTAGATCAAATTGGATTCAGTTTTGACTGGTCTCGTGAAGTACGAACATCCGCTCCAGAATACTATAAATGGACACAGTGGATCTTCAAACAATTATTCGATTGTTATTACGACCTAAAAACAAATAAAGCCGAACGTATTTCTCAATTGATTCATCAATTTGAATCAGAAGGAAATGTAAACATTCAGGCTGTCACAGATTACGAAGAACAGTTCTCTTCCTCAGAATGGTTAGCATATTCTGTACAACAAAAAGAAGAAATAATCCAAGCGTACCGTCTAGCTTACCTTGCGGAAAGCTGGGTGAATTGGTGTCCTGCGCTAGGAACGGTGTTGGCAAATGACGAAATTGTAAACGGAGTTTCGGAACGTGGCGGACATCCAGTTGAGCAAAAACGCATGCGTCAATGGTCCATGCGCATCAAAGCATATGCGGAAAGATTATTAGAAGGACTTGATCGAATCGATTGGTCTGATTCCATCAAAGAACAACAGCGCAATTGGATTGGAAAATCACAAGGTGCAAGTGTCACTTTTGCGCTTGAAAACTCAAGCGAAACAATTGAAGTGTTTACCACGCGTCCAGATACCATTTTTGGTGTTTCTTTCATGGTGTTAGCACCAGAGCATCCATTGGTCAATCAGTTGGTGAGTGCAGCCTGCAAAGAAGCGGTGGAGAATTACCAAAGAGAAGCAGGATTAAAATCAGAACGCGACCGCCAAGCTGATGTGAAAAACATTACTGGTCAAGCACTCGGAGCATACGCCATTCATCCATTTACAGGAGAACGCATTCCGATTTGGATTGGTGACTACGTACTAGCGTCGTATGGAACAGGAGCCGTAATGGCTGTTCCATGTGGTGATCAACGCGATTATGATTTCGCAAAACACTTTGATTTAGAAATCAAAAACATCTTTGCAAATGTTGACATCAGTGAACAAGCGTATACGGAGAAAGATGCGCAAATAGCGGAATCTGACTTCCTAAATGGACTAGAAGCGAAAGCGGCAATGAAGAAAGCCATTGAAGCAATCGAAGCAAAAGGCATTGGAAAAGGAAAAACGAATTTCCGCTTGCGTGATGCTGTTTTCTCCAGACAACGTTATTGGGGAGAACCATTTCCTATATCCTACACGAATGAAATTCCTTCGTTAATTTCCGACGAGTTATTACCAATTGAACTTCCAGAAGTCGATAAATATTTACCGACTGAGGACGGAGAGCCACCTTTAGCGCGTGCGGCAAAAGAAGCCTGGAATCACTTCCAAGGTGAACGCATGGAATACAATACAATGCCAGGCTGGGCGGGAAGTTCTTGGTACTTCCTACGCTACATGGATCCTAAAAACGAACAGGAATTCGTGAGCAAAGAAAAAGTAGCTTATTGGAAAAATGTCGACTTATACATTGGTGGATCAGAGCACGCAACGGGACACTTACTTTATTCCCGATTCTGGACCAAATTCCTTTACGATCAAGGATACATTCCCTTTGATGAGCCATTCGCAAAATTGATCAATCAAGGAATGATCTTGGGTAAATCCGCAATCGCTTACTTGGACTCAAAAGGGAAGATGCATTCCTATGATACCATCGCAAATGATGTATCGAACTTCAGAGAAGTACGCATCTTAATTGATTTAATTCATGATGACGAAAGCATCAATTTGGATGAACTACGCAAATGGCAACCTCAGTACGAAGGAATGCAGTTTGTCACAAACGAACAAGGAAAAATCATCGTTAAACGCGAAGTAGACAAAATGTCGAAACGTTGGTACAACGTGGTAACACCAGATGATTTGTGCGATAAATATGGCGCAGACACCTTGCGCATGTACGAAATGTTCTTGGGTCCATTGGAGCAAAGTAAGCCTTGGGATACTAAAGGAATCACTGGAGTTCATGGATTCTTGAAAAAATATTGGCGACTTTTCCATCAATCTGGACAATTCGAGGTGAGTGAAGGTGAAGCTTCGAAAGAGGCGATGAAGTCCTTACATAAAACCATCAAGCGATTGAGAGATGACTTGGATCGTTTTTCGTTCAATACGGGTGTGTCTTCGTTCATGATTTGTGTGAATGAATTAACGGATCAAAAATGTAACAACCGTGATGTTTTGACACAGTTGAGTATTTTAATGGCGCCATATGCTCCTCACATCACCGAGGAAATTTGGTCAAAATTACATTCTGATGAGTCGAGTATATTCGATCAAACGTATCCAGTTTTTGAGGAGCAATATTTGAAGGAATCTGATTTCGAATACCCCGTTTCTTTTAATGGGAAAATGCGTTTCAAAGTGAGTTTAAGTGTTGAATTATCACCTAAAGAAATCGAAGATCACATACTTGGATTACCGGAAACTCAAAAGTACTTGGAAGGAAAAACGCCAAAGAAAATCGTTATTGTACCAGGAAGAATAGTGAATTTCGTTAGCTAACGAAATGTGAAAGGAGCGACTCAGAGTTTTTAATTTCTGTTACATACCCTTGTAGTTCAAGGGTATGTAGATTAATTTGAGCTCCTCCAGCAAATAACTGGGAATTTGGAGCATCTTGTTTTAATTGCTTAAAATAAGAAATCAAAAATGCTTTATCAATTGATGTTAACCAACTACTAATAATGGCTTTCGGTTGAATGCGCTGTATGCAATCTAATAAGGAATCGTACGGTAGGCTTTGACCCAAATAAACCGTATGAAATCCTTTGCTTCTCAATAAATATTGGTAGAATAACAAACCGATTTCATGCCAATCGTGCTCAGGTAGGTACAGCATTATTGGATTGGATTTATCACTCGGAATCTCTTGTTTATCGATTTCAGAGATGATTTTCTGACGAATCAGGTTGGAAATAAAATGTTCTTGCGCGGCACTTATGCTATTCACCAACCACATAACACCAATACGATCTAAAAAGGGGATGAGGTCTTCGCTAAACGTTCGAGCTAAGCCTTTCTCGTCTATGACAATTTGCAATGTTTCCGTGAATAACTGTTCGTCGGTATTGAGTAAAGCCAAGATCAATTTCTCTTCTGTGAAATCAATGTTTCGACTCATTTTAATCTCCCAAACTAAACGGTTGATTTCGTCCTTCTCGAATTCTGCAATGCGAGAAATTTTGTGACCGTTTTTATTCAGAAGGCTAATATTCAATAAATAAGACAAATCTCGGTCACTATACGTTCTGATTTGTGTTTCTGTCCGCTCAGGATTCAATATCCCATAACGTTTCTCCCAAATACGAATCGTATGTGCTTTTATCCCTGTAAGGATTTCAATGTCTTTAATTTTATAATCTGCCATGGCTATCTAGATACCTCTTAACATGAAAACACAAACTTTGTTCAGTATAATGTAAAATATTTTTATTGAAGTACCTTTGCACCATGATAATTAAAGAAGCAACGTTCCTTATTTCGAACACGGAAATCGCAAAATGCCCAACGGATGGCAAACCTGAATTCGCATTTATCGGACGATCAAATGTGGGAAAATCCTCTTTGATTAACATGTTGACCGGAAAGAAAAACCTAGCAAAAACATCCTCTACCCCTGGAAAGACCCAGCTAATCAACCATTTTGTGATTAACGAAAAATGGTACTTGGTGGATTTGCCTGGATATGGATATGCAAAGGTTTCTAAATCGAAAAGAAACAATTGGGAGAAATTCATTTCCGACTACCTAACGAAACGCAAAGAGCTGGAAAATATCTTTGTATTGTTAGATGCGCGCCTTGAACCGCAAAAAATTGATTTAGAGTTTATGAATTGGTGTGGAGAGAAAAATTTACCTTTTTCGATGGTCTTTACGAAGATAGACAAAATATCAAGTTCGGCACTTCAGAAAAATCTAGCGAAATACAAAAAAGAAATGTTGAAATACTGGGAAGAACTTCCACCCGTATTCACGACGTCTGCTACTTCAGGATTCGGTAAAGAACCCATATTAAACTACATCGGACAAATCCTTGTTTAGTCTACTTTAACGATTTTGGCAAATTGCTTTTGACTTTCATTCGCAATTTCTACTAAGTAATTTCCACTCGTCAATTCATGCAGGCTTATCGTTTGGGTTAATGGTCCAGATTGCTGAATTTTTCCATCCAATGAATAGATGGAGTATTGACTAAAACGTGTCACGCAATCTTGTGATAAGTGAATTTCATCTTGAACTGGATTTGGATAAACGGTAAATGAGTTCGTTAACTCATCCACGCCAACAATGTAATCACAGGCCCCTGAAAAATGTGGTGCATAGGTGGAAAAGTTATCATGTGAATAACAGCGAAAAGGGCCGCCTTCATTCCCATCTACTGCTCCGTCAAACTGATCATAGGGAAGGAAATAGGAACCAATGAACCCAATATTTTCAACGATCGTATCTTGACCCCAGCCCAACGAGCTTAAGTCTGGATGACAAAAATCAACAACAACGTATTTTCTTGTCTCGTTATTAATGGTTTTATTACCAGTCGCTAGGACTTTTAAACGGCTATTATCAGGACAAACACTCGTAAAGGGTTGCTTTGCCATTCTCCAGTGTTCACCAATCTGTGCATTGAAATGGTATAGTGTATCCCATTGATTTTGATAACGCAGGTAAATTACACCATTGTTTTCGTAGGTATATTCTTTTCCGATGTTGTTACTCACCACTGTCATGCTCCAATCTATTCCATGAAATGTTTTAGAGAGTATTTTTGCCGATTGACCTTCAATTACCGTATCGCCGGAATATAAAATATCCACGTATCCAGGAAAAAATCCACTATACGAATATTTCCAATTCGCTCCTGCTGGGGACCAATTTTGTGCCTGAAATGACATGGAAAAAAGTAGAAATAACAAAAGAATAGGAGTTTTCATACTTCTGAGTTTAAAGTAAAATTAGACATATAATTTCAATCTTCTATGCGAAGGAACTATTTCCTTGATGGAAACCTACGAAAGTCATCAACAGTCACTTGAAATTTCCTAATGAATTCCCTATTTTTGCCTAAATTATTGAAATTATGGGAAGAGCCTTTGAATACCGCCGAGCAGCAAAAGAAAAACGTTGGGACAAAATGTCTAAAATTTTCCCCAAATTAGGAAAAGCCATTACGATGGCAGCCAAAGAAGGAGGGGTTGATCCAGCTACGAACGCGAAGCTGAGAACAGCGATTCAAAATGCGAAGTCGGAAAACATGCCGAAGGACAATATTGAAGCAGCGATTAAACGTGCGGCTCAAAAGGACATCGCCTCTTTTACGGAAGTCAATTACGAAGGAAAAGGCCCACATGGTGTACTAGTTTATGTCGAATGTGCCACAGATAATCCAACAAGAACCGTTGCAAACGTTAAATCTTACTTTAATAAAGCCGGTGGAATGGTGGTTCCAAACGGATCAATGGAATTTATGTTTTCCCGTAAAAGTGTTTTTGAAATCTTAAAAACAGCAGAAATGGATCCTGAAATGCTGGAATTAGAATTAATTGATGCCGGTTGCGAAGGAATTGAAGTGGAAGATGATTTAATTATTGTGAGTGGTGATTACACGGCTTTCGGCACCATTGCAAAAGCCTTGGAAGATATGCAGATTGAAGTGCAAAAATCAAGCTTAAAACGCATACCAACAACGCCTGTAGAATTTTCTGAAGAACAATTAATCGACATTGAAAAAATGTTAGACAAAATCGAAGACGACGACGATATTCAACAAGTCTTTACAAATATTGCCTAAGACAAAATAAAATCAAAAATTTTAAGTTATATTAGTCTGGTCTCGTTCCTTATGATGAAATTTTACACACGTACTTCCTTTCTGATTTTAGTCCTAATTTTAGTTGGGGCTTGCTCTACAGAGAGCAATACGTTTGTAAATCGGACGTATCATTCAACAACGGCTCGTTTTAACGGACATTTCAATGCGCAAGAATTACTTCGTATTTCGTTAAAAACCTATTACGGAAGTAGAAAAGATGATTTTTACGGGATTTTACCCATAAATCCCTTGCCGAACGAAACGGAAGTGAAAGGAATGTTGCCCGCCATTGATACTGCCGTTGCTAAATGTTCTAAAGTGATTTTGAATCACAGTATGCCGAGCGCTGAGAACATGTTTTATAAACAAGCGGAATACAATTCATGGATCGATGAGAATTGGCTAACCGTTGGGCAAGCATTTTTTTACAGAAGAGACTACGACCGAGCACTAAGTAACTTTCAATTTGTCAAACGATTTTTTGTGAAGGATCCGTCAACCTATACCGCTGAATTATGGGTGGCCAAAATTTTCATCGAACAACAAAAATTTGCGGATGCTAAATTGATTCTAGAGGGATTAAACGAAGTCGCACAAGAACAAAAGAAAAAAACGTTTAAGGATTACATACCGTTCATTCAAAAGAAGGAAAAAAGTGAAGCTCCTGTAATGAAAACAAGTCTTCAGTTTGAAATTCATAAAGCATATGCAGACCTTTCGGTTAAACGAAAAGATTACGAAGAAGCAGTAAATGGACTTGTTTTAGCCATTGCTAAATGTAAAAATGGAAAAGAGAAAGCTCGTTTGAATTTCATCCTTGCTCAATTATACCAACAAGCAAATCAATTACCTGAGGCTGAAAAATGCTTTTCTAAAGCTATGAAGGCTTCCGCACCATTTGATATTTCGTTCAATGCACGCCTGAATAGAGCCGTTGTTGGGGGAGGAGAGAAATTAGCAAAAGACCTCAAACATATGTTGAAGGACGCTAAAAATGCGGCTTACAAAGATCAGATTTATTATTCCATGGCAATGGTTGAATTAAACCGGAACGAAAAAGCAAAAGCAAAATCCTACCTCACAGAGTCCGCCTTTTTCTCTACAACAAACAAGCGTCAAAAAGCGATGTCTTATGAAAAATTAGGAGACCTTTCCTTTAGCACAAAGGACTATGTTTCGGCTCAAAAATACTACGACTCGTGTTCCAGATTCATCAGTGAAGATTATCCAAATGGAGACAACGTGAAAAATAAAGCGTTGAAATTAGCTGATTTAGTCAAAGCAATCGAAACAGCAAATTTTGAAGATTCAGTTCTGCGAATAGCTAAAATGACGGAAGATCAACGTGAAGATTTCTTAAAGGAAACGTTGAAGCAAATGAAACGTGAGCAACAACGTAGAAAGGAACAAGAGGCAGCGAAATTATTGGCCCTTCAACAAAATCAAACAACAACAGGAACTGTAAACAATTCGAATAAATTCATTTTCAATAATCCCAAGTTAAGAGAAGATGGTTACAATGAGTTCCGTAAGCTTTGGGGCCAACGAGACAATGAGGATGATTGGAGAAGAAGTGAGAAGATGGTTGTAAACGACCCATCTTTAAATCCAGGGGACAAAGATTCATCTGCCCTTGTCGCTCAAAACCAAACATCAAAGGATTCACTAACAATCGATGTGCTTAGAAAAAACATTCCTCTTTCGGATTCTAGCTTCGCGCTTTCTGAACAACGACTTATTGAGGCACGTTACACAGCTGGAATTTTGTACAAAGAGGTCCTAGGCGAAACAGCACTTGCAGCGGCTCAGTTTCAAGCGATTCTCGACATGTTTAAATTAAATCCAACGGAT
>CAIRMS010000203.1 GCA_903879765.1 uncultured Flavobacteriales bacterium | reverse complement strand
TGCAATTAATTTATCAAATGGCTGTTCAGCTAATGATCAAGTTGTAGTGTCCGTTAATAAAATCATTCCCACTGCAAATGCAGGAATAGATCTAACTAAAACTTGTACCCAAAATACAAATGGTGCTTCAATTGGGTCTACTTCTGTTTCTGGAAATGTTTATTCTTGGTCGCCAAGTTTGGGTTTAAGTTCAACAACAATTGCTAATCCGACGGCTAATCCAACTGTAAGTACGACATATACTGTCTTGGTTACAAATTCATCGAACGGATGTTCAAATACGGATCAAGTAACCGTTGAAGTTAACCAAACACCGCCCCTTGCAGTTGCTGGCTCAGACTTTACTAAAACCTGCAATTCTAATGTATTTGGAAATTCAATTGGTATGTCGGCTCTTCCAAATGTCAACTATTCTTGGTCACCATCGACAGGTTTAACAGCATCAAATATTGCAAATCCAATTGCAAATCCGACTTCTACAACCACTTACGAATTAACTGCTATGTCAAGTATAAACGGTTGTACGGCAACCGATCAGGTAGTTGTCTCTGTTAATCAAAACGCACCTCTGTCTAACGCTGGTAGTGATTTCACAAAAACATGTGTTTCTAACTTAAGTGGAAATACGATAGGTATCAATCCTATTTCAGGAATTACTTATTCATGGCTTCCAAGTACAGGATTAACCTCAAATAATATAGCAAATCCTATAGCAAATCCAAGTCAAACAACTTTATATACATTGACCTCAACAGATGTTGTCAATGGTTGTACTTCTTCAGATCAAGTGCTTGTTAGTGTGAATAATTCTGCTCCTACAGCATATGCTGGGCTCGATGCGACAATTACATGTAATCAAAATACCAACGGTGCAGTTATCGGAATGCCACCAGTGAGTGGAATCACATACACTTGGACTCCGAATAATGGTCTTACTTCTTCAAATCAAAGTGAAGTTATTGCAAATCCAAACGGCAACACTACTTATAATTTGACTGCAACTAATACCGCAAATGGCTGTGTGAGTTCAGATGCAGTGGCAGTGAATATTGATGTAACACCTCCTCTTGTAAATGCAGGTAATGACCTAGTGATATGTCAGGGTGAACAAGTTTCATTGAATGGTACTTCAAATGGAGCTCAAGTTAATTGGGCGCCATCTTTCCTTGTTCAAAACCCTAATCAATTGAGTACATTAGGGGATATATCAGGCACTACAACATTTACGTTAACTGCAATAGGCAATAATGGTTGTATTGCTCAGGATTTTATTACTGCTGTAATTTCAAGTATACCTTTCAGTGGTTTAAATACTAGTTATGAAATTTGTCAGAATGAAACGCTTGATTTAATTGTTAATTCTGGTGTTACATGTTCATGGTCTGGAATCTACACTGGAGTTGGCAATAGTGTATCCTTAGGTGGATTAGAAAGCGGATTATTGAACCTCAACCTCACAAATAATAATGGATGTAATGCCAGCGAGACAATTTCTGTTGTCGTCAATCCGATTCCGTATCCAATTATCAGCGGGGCTCAAGCAGTGTGTCAAAATAGCTACTGGGAAAAATACAGCGTACCTTCAACCTCTAATGAATTGGCTTGGAGCGTGACTAATGGTGAATTAATGTCTTTTGATAATGCAAATGATGCAATAGTTCATTGGGGTACAGGAAATTCAGGTGCTATTCATGTAACTGAAACTATTTCACAAACCGGATGCTCCAACTATTACAGTTTTGAGGTATTACTAGATGATAATATTGCCTTGGATACTGCAGAGGTACTTCAATTATCTTCGAATGTTCTTTATACGCCACAAGATTATACATTTATGAATTGGGGTTATCAATCCATTCAAACAAATATTCCAGTATCTGTTGGTGTGTATTCTCAGTATTGTAATTTTTCAAACTTTGACCCTAGTCAAAATTACTACTGGGTGGAAATTGGTGATGGGAACGGCTGTGTAACTAAATCATACTTCAATAATCCAATATTTACTGCTGAATTGGAGCATATAACTTCACAGCATATTCAAGTATTCCCAAATCCAACCTCAGGATTTATCACTATTGAAACCGACTTTTCTGATTTCAATTTTGAAATTATAACAATGGAAGGTCAGGTGCTCAATTCTGGAAAAGGATCTTACTCAATTGACT
>CAIRMS010000202.1 GCA_903879765.1 uncultured Flavobacteriales bacterium | reverse complement strand
TGGAATTGAACAAGAATAGGGAAATCACGAAATAATCGCGCCTTCTTTCAAGGAATATGGCGAAATAAAAACTTGTGTAACCGCTAACTGACGAATAACCCAGCGTGTTTTGATCGCTGCAATCGGTGCCATGCGTTTGCGAATGGCAATGATGTGCGGATTTTTATCACGCTCAGCTTGACTTGACGAAATGATTTGCTCCAACATATCTACGAAATGGGAAAAATCAACCTCCACGGCCCTACCCTTCGCGTGGAATGGTTTTTCGTGCATCAACTCAAAAAAGGTTTCAAAACTTCCGGAAGCGCCAATGAGCTTTGTGGTGTTCAATTGACGTAAATAGTTCCCGCAGGCTTCTTCTAAATAGGATTCGAGCGCGAGTATGTCCGTAGGACTAATTGGATCCGAGAACGTAAACTGTTGGTAGATGCGAGAAACACCAATGTTAAAGGATTCCATGGCCAAAAGTCCTTTGTCGTTTGCCAAAATGAACTCTGTACTTCCTCCTCCGATATCCATAATTAAGGCAGATTCTCCAAAAGGCATCGTCTGATGAACACCTCTGTAAATCAATTGTGCTTCCTCTAAGCCTGTAATCACTTCAATGTGTATTCCTGTTTCTTTTTCAACGCGTTCGATGAGTACATTACGGTTGTGCGCGTCACGAATAGCCGAAGTTCCGATGGCACGAATGACCGAAACACCATGAAGTTCGCATTGTTTTTTATAGCGCAGCAAACAAGCAACAGCGCGATCAATGGCATCGTCTGTTAATCGTTTTTCATGAATGCCTCCCATTCCCAAAGCAACGCCTTCTTTTTCGCTGTGAATCACATGAATCAATCCGGTCGCATCTACGTTAGCAATCATCAGGTTAAACGTATTTGTTCCTAAATCGATCAATGCTTTCATCGTGTTGGGAATTAAGATTTGAATAAGCGCCAGAATTGTGAGAGTCGCAAACGGTGTCCAAATTGTAGAATGCCGTTTTTGTACAATTTCCCTGCAACTTGCAACATCAAGACAGCTGAAAATACGATGATCAACCAATGGATCCAAATCAAATAATAGGATTCAATTGGAACGCCTTGTGCGAGTTGAATCATCACGACCATCGGTGCGGTAAATGGCAGATAGCTAATCCATCCGGAGAAAGTCGAATCGGGATAATGAATGTACATGTATCCGGATAAAATAGAGAATCCAAGCAATAATAAAATCGGCATGACAAATTGTTGTCCATCGCTTTCAGTGCCTGTCATCGCACCAATCATGCTGAAAAATGCGCCATAAAAATAATACGCCGCCACAAAGAAGAAGACAAAGTGAATGCTCATCCAAACGTAATCAATGCGTGCGTAAACCAATTCTAATATTGGATTATTATTCAGTCCTTCTTGCGCCAGCATCACTTGATTTTGTACATCTGCCGCCATTTGAATTCCTTGCCAATTTGATGGATTCATCATGTCTGGGAAAATAGTTTGTCTGAAGATCCATAAACCTAGTCCGATCAACAAAGACCAAATAGCTAATTGAAATAAAGCCGCCAGCGCAATTCCTGTCATTTTTCCTAACATCAATTGACGTGGCTTTACCGCTGAAAGCAAGACTTCCACAATGCGGTTGCTTTTCTCTTTTGCTGTACTGCGTAATATGGTCATTCCAAAAATTCCAATGAACAAGAATATGAATCCACCAAAGACAAAGCCCACCCAACTTTCCAAGTCACGAGATTCATTCTTTGGATCATACACATTGCGAAAATCCCTGATCAATGGTTGTTTAATTCGACGGTAATGAT
>CAIRMS010000201.1 GCA_903879765.1 uncultured Flavobacteriales bacterium | reverse complement strand
GCAATTCGCTGGAGTTAATGTGAACGTTCCAACATCGCCATGCGCACATTCAACTCCTGCATAAGGCATTCCCCCCTGAAGTGCAGTGAACTTTGCAACTGTTGAAGATGCGTTGATTCCAGTAACATCCGGATTGACCACAATTTCTAGTGGTGGATTGCCCACGTTTTCAAAAACGGTCCAATTCCATGTTGAACCAAAGGCTCCTGGTTCAAAACTGATGGGAACATTTTGTGCAATGGAGAATAGGGAATTCAGTAAAAAGAAAGAAAATAGTAGTTTACGCATGATGTAGGTTTTGGTTAAAAGTACAATAATTATTTTTCAAATTGTACTTTTATTTGCGAAAGGCAATAATTACTTGCTTAAAATTCAAATTCTCCAAGATCAACCACGTCGTCTGTCACGTTTAATCTGCGCGTAATTTCACGTTTGTATTGAAGACTTGTTCCATACTGTTTAAACAATTGAATACTCAATGTCGCTTTGCCGTTTACGGTTGGACGGTGGTCGCTGTAATAATGTGCTTCAATGTGGTATGTTCCATGCTGTGCAACACGAATCATGTATTCTTCCGGACCATATCCCTGTGTGAAGTCATTGGAAATGCGTCCACCATTTCGAGTAAGTGGATATGAATACATGCATTTTTCTCCGTCAGGTTCAGTAATCCATAAATCGACATCGGTATCATCGGTGTCCCAATTTAAGACGATGCGAATGTCCACCGGCATTTGGCGAATAAACGCTTTGTCGATGTAGTCGTACTTCAGGTTTCTCGGATGAGTTGCAATGATGTTATTGATTTCGTTCAAGGCAATGCAGTGAATTCCAGCGAAGCGTCCATCGTATGGTTCTTTGACCACTTTGTATAAATAGCGAATGGCTTCGTTGTAATTTCCAGTTTGTTCGAATGCGAGTCCCAAGTCACGGTAGGACTGTGGTTCTTCCGGTCGCAGTTCAATCAAGTGTTGGAAAAGCGCTAAGGCTAATTTCTTTTCACCTAATTGCAGGAATCGTTGTGCGACAATACGTAATAAACTGTGATTTTCCATGTCCAATTCAGCAATGTTTGACAGGACACGAATTCCCTCAGCGTAATGCTTTTTGTAAATCAAGTAATCGCTCACGTCCAAATAAAAAGAAGGTTGACTCGCGTATTTTTTGCGTTCATCCAAATAAACACTGTAAGCCTGAGAAAGCGCCACGGTTTTGATTCGTTTCATGTATGGCGACTTTGGATCCCAAGCTTTCACGCGCAAAGAACCGCGAGCAGGTACGGTTGAACTTGCGCTTCCGTTGAAATCCGTAACTGTTAAACTATAGGTGCCTGCAGTAGTCAAAGAACTCGCCATAAAATTGGAATTGATACCATTTGTCCACGAATAACTTACTGCTCCAGTGGAAGAACTTAATGCGTATCCGGATGATAATTGGATATCTGCTCCTATTCTAACACTATCCATTTCCATTTGCACGTTTGCTAATTCCTCATTTTCTACAACGGGAGGAATAAAAGCCATCGCTTGTTCAGTTGAATTGGCTGAAACACGCGCAGGTGGTGGAGGTGGGGAAGATAGACAATTAGAACCTTCAACATTCACACTTCGTGTTTCTAAACCATCCCCTGGCATAGGAGCACGTTGCGTAGTCAATCGATTTCTTTTTTTCTTCGGTTCTTTTCGATGCGTTTTCCACCAAGCCTGTTGTGTTTTCCATTCCTTTTTGATGTTTTTTCAAATGCTCAGAATCGCTCTTTTTTTCTTCTTTATCCGCAGCCTTCACTTGTTTGAAGTATTCTTTTTGTAAACTTTTTGGAGGAAGAATGCGGTGTTGGACATAGTCCTCCACTCGGTCGAGAATCAACAAAGAAGAAAAATCGGATACCAAACGGTATTTTAATCCTGTTTCAAGTATTTGTTTTTTGTTTTGTTTGGAGTTTTCCTGTAGTTCATTGAGTTGGTGGATGGCCCACATTTTCTCGAGATTGGCTTTCGCTTTCTCATCGTTAAGCTCAAGTGGGATGCGTGTTTTTAAAAGTACTTTCGTTCCGATTCCGAATTTAGCCGTCACGAAAGGTCGCACTTTCGTTAACCTTCCAGAAACGGAAAGAATGCCGTTGTTTCCCAATCCGGTACTTGGATAATAATTTTCCAATGCTGGATCCGGTTCAAATCCCATAAAGTGAAGTGATCTGGAATTTAATCGTTCCAAAGCATCTTTTTCACTTAAGGTACAGAGGTCGATGAATTCTCCATGTGAAGATTTGGAAATATTTTTTAGGAAACCATTATCCGATTTAATGGCGCTTTGAATGCAATAGATTTCTTTTGCTGTTTTCGGACTTTTTGAACTTCCTAAATTTTGAAGTCCATCAGTAAATAATAAGATTTCATCTCCTTTGCAAGAATTCCAAGGTAGTTGATTTAGTGTCGTTCCACCATCGTAGACCAATTTCTTAATCGCTTGAATTAATCCGTTGCTTCGTCCATTCTTAATGTGAAAAGTTTGAGCAGGCAATGCTTTGAATCCAAATGGAATGAATTCAACCTCACCTTTTTTCATTGATTTTAAATACTTCTTCAATAAACTGATTTCTTTTGGGATTTGAGAGAGAAACCTAGAACTTGAGACATCCCAAAGAATGGTGATTTTTTTCAATTGTTCTTTACGCGCATACTTTTGCGGAAGTTTGAGATTCGTATGAAAGAAAATCCCTTCTGATTTTTGTTCACAAGCCGCTACCGTTTCGGATTGACGATTGGGAAGTCGAATCACAATGGGCTTGTTGGCTAAAAATTGTTTTTTCTGAACGGAGGCCTTATAAATTTTAGAAACTTCAGATAACTTGAAGTCATCGGAGCAAGAACGCAGGATGTTTGGATTTTCAGCCTCTCCAACGATTGAAAGTTGATAAGAGAAAGCCGGGATTTTTTCTTTGAAGAAGAGTGGGAGGTAGTAATACGTATGTTTGACATCCATCGCCAATTCATGCATGTATTCGATGATGATGTGCTTCGTTCCTTTTGATGGAACAGGGAAGACTCTTAATTTAAAATTGTTTCCTTGCGTCTTTTCGATTAATCCTGGGTCGATTCCTTGTCGAACGGTTGCTTCGTAGGCTATGCGCGCTTTCACTTTTTCAACCGCAACGCCGGATCTCATTTCACCGTTGACGTCCATCGCAAAGTAGGAAATGGTTTGACCGTCGGAAAGTGGAAATTGCAATTCAGCTTCTAAATCACGATTTTGCTCATTGTAAAAATACATGTCGTAACGCGTGCGCGCAACGCCATTTTCAATTGTGGAGGAAATCGATAATTTGGAAAGTTGAACCGTCTTTTCGCGCTCATTTGAAATTTTCAAAACGGGAACCGCTTTGTTCGCGAGCAGGGTTTTTTCTTGAATCAAACCATCCGTTTTACGGTCTAAAAGTCCGGCATACGGATCTTTTTGTTTTGTTGGATATTCAGGTCGATTCAAGTAATTAAATAGAAAGCCACTTAAAACCGCGATCAATAAAATGAGTCCAAATCGTATATGGTTTTTAGATGGAGTAGGAAAAGATACATTCATGCGTGTAGACGTTTAGTGAGCCTCTGTACAACTAAGTTAAGACTTGGTTCATCAGTGTGCTAAAAAAACGTAAAGAATGTAAAATTCTAACGAAGGGATTTCTTGAACGATTGATTCGTTAACACTTACAGTAATAATGCTTGTAAGTCAAAGGACTTTAGAAACTCTATTACTTAATTAAAAGTACCAACCAACCACCAAGAATACCAGCTAAACAAAGAACCAAAACAAGCGCTTGAATGGCTGTCATTTTGATTTTCTGTCCTTCTCCTTCGCGAGATAATGCAAGAACCATTAAACGCAAATATAGGTATGCTCCAATCAATGAGGCGATGATTGCCAGGATAACGAATGGTAAGTAATTCGCAAATGCACTTGATAACAATAAGTATTTTCCGAAGAATCCTGTGAATGGAGGAATTCCAGACATGGATAAAAGAGAAATAACCAATGTGATTCCAATGAGTGGATTTGAATATCCAATTCCTTTCCAGTTCGTTAATTCATCTGTTTCTTTCTCAATGATCATATTGATGGTTACCAATGCAATTGTTGAACATG
>CAIRMS010000200.1 GCA_903879765.1 uncultured Flavobacteriales bacterium | reverse complement strand
GGTAATTTCCAACAACATAATACCATCCTTACCCTGCATGTAGGGTGCGCGTTCACACGGCTCTCTCCATGGATCGATGGCATCGTCTCCTTTTTTCTGTGCACTAGCGTTAGTGATTAAGGCGAAGACTAATAAAATGAATGAAAGCTTTTTCATATGAAAATTTTATTGGTAATAATTATTTCTTCAAACGGATATAAGCTTGACTAGGCTTATACTTAACATTTCCACCTTTGAAATTTGAAAAGGCTGGGGTAGTGATTGGCAAGCCATCTTCACCCAATACAGGCTCGAATTCTGCTCCAGCACGGTTGTCCCAAATAGGCATTTTCTTATCTACAGAAACAGAACCAATTGATGTCCATACTTTAACACCTTCCTTGTTTAAACCTAACTCAACTACCTCATATGACTGCCCTGGCTCAAGACCATCTTTTAAACCAATAGCTGCTGTCATAGGTTCACCGCTTATAATAGGCGTAACTGGACGGAAAGTCACGAAATCCTTTTGTAAGTTCGTGAAAACATTATCAATGTTTCTTGTTAAGGCCATATCAATAATCTGCTCCAACGTTCTTTTCTCTTTCAAAGAGAACAAAACAAGACTTGATGCTTTTGACTCTCCAATAAATTTCATTTTAAACATCTGCGTGGTATCCCAAGCTGCTTTTAAATCAATTTTAGAATCATCTAGAAACGTTGTTTTGAATTTTGCGAATACATCTGCATTCCAATCCAATTGGTACAAATATGAAGTCGTCCATACGGTATAACCTTCCTTCGCTTTCTCATATCCAGCTTGAGCTAACTCAATGGCCTTTTCTTTAAGTTGAGGAACCTTGATCTCTTCAGCCTTTAAAAGAGCTGCAATTAAAAGAACTTTAGCTACCGGTTCGTTCTCCAGGAATTTAAGCTTATTAATTACAACAAATGTGTTAGCAACAATGTCCAAATCTTGGTTTAACAAATCCTTCAATTCTTGATTATTTGTGCCAAGAATTCCTGTGCCGTACATACCGCGTTGCATAACTAAATCGTAGTTGCAAACTCCTTCGCTTGATTTGTTATACCATTTTGCAACTAACTGCTTGGCGATATTGGATTCTTTCATGAATTTTCCAATCTTCACCATGTTCGAATCTGATGACGAAGGGAACATCATAGCCTTCGTGCTATCTGCTCCAAGCCATCTAACTTCGTTCTTCAAAGGACCATTCTTCAAACCCATAATTGCTACAGGGCTCTTAATGGTATCTTTCAAGAAACCTGCATCTACGAAATCCTTTTCAGTGATTTTCACATCGAACGTTTCGCTTCCTACTGAATGACGATTGTATTTCTGTGGGAATTTCGTCTCAAGGTAATTATTGTAAGAACCTATAACAACTTCCTTCTTCGGAAATTTATCGGATTCCAACAAAAGCATCTGCAAAGAGCTTCTTCTGTATTCAGCAACCTCTTTTCCTTCGTTGTTTGTTTGAGCTTTTGCATACGAAAAGGCAAAACATGCTATAAATGCGATAAGAACTACACGGTAATTTTTCATTCCAATAATTGATTTATTTTTTTAACATAGTATGCAAAAAAAGCAGGTTCAGCCTCTCTTTAGCCTGCGCATATATTTCTTTTATTCCCTTTATTTCTTTTTGTTCATTTATTTCTTTTTACTCGTTTTTGAATAATTG
>CAIRMS010000199.1 GCA_903879765.1 uncultured Flavobacteriales bacterium | reverse complement strand
GGAGAGGTCGCAAGTAAGGTAACGGAATAATCCCCACCATTCACTTGAAACAAATGAGATGGACTCACTTCCATGGATTGTTCACCGTCTCCAAAGTTCCATAAATAAGAAGTAGCTCCAGAGGAAAGATTGAAAAAGTTAACTGTCGAGTTATCTGGGTTAATCATGTTCGGATTGGCAGAAAATAAGGCAATCGGATTGTTTTCGATACAGATGTATTGACTCGCACTCAAACTTGATGAACACCCATTTAAAGAGGACGAAAAAGTTACATCAAAACAACCTGGCTGATTAAAGGTGTAGCTTGGATTACATCCAGTTAAGGTCTGTCCATTACTCAAGTTCCAAGAACACGCATTCGGATCTCCATTCGATGTTCCAGTGAAATTCACGGTTAATGGAGCACAACCAATTAAGGTGTCTGCTGTGAATGAGACAATTGGAAGTGGATTTACAACAACAATTGTGGTGTCAGCTAAACTTGGACAATTATTCAAGGTGTAAACAACGGAATAGGAAGTTGTAGCGATTGGGGAAACGTTAATCGTTGCTGTTGTTTGTCCATTTGGACTCCAAAGGTATGTTCCTCCGGGTAAGTTGACCGTGCTTGTTAAGTTGCCGGATGATCCAGAACAAAGCGTTAATGGACTCACATCGATGATCGGAATGGGATTAATCACAATCAGGGATGCGTCATTCACCGTACTGGTACAGTTTAAATCAACGACAGAAGTAAGTAGGTAATTCCCTGCGGTTTGACCTAAGTTGTAAGTAGGATTCGCAGTAGAAATAGGCGTTTGATTCACTCCGTTAATTTGATAGGACAAAGTCCAAGGCCCAGTTCCTGTGAAATCTACTGTGACTGGCGTAACGTTTTGACCTTGACAAAATGTACCTCCACCTGTAAGAAGTGCAGTTGGGGAACTCGCATTAAGTTCCGTAACAGTGATACTGGTCGTTGGTGATGAACAACCATTGATTGTTGCTGTCAAGGTAATTGTGCTTGATGCATTGACCGTAATGGATTGAGAGGTTTGTCCAGTGCTCCAAGTATTCCCAGTTGGATAATTTGAACTTAAGGTAACGGAACCTCCATTACAAAACGTTGTTGGTCCGGATGCAGTAATAATTGGTGTTGGTAATGGCGGAAAAACTGTAATCTGTATGGTTGCTGTCGAACTACAATTGCCCGCAGTAGTCGTAACAACATAACTCACCACTTGAATACTTCCAGAATTGTTTATAAGGATGTCTTGAATAGTGTTAGAATTAGTGCTAGAAGTTGTTTCTCCATTGATGGATACATTGTTGATTGCATTCCAAGTGAATGTCGCAGGGATACTACTCGTCAAGGTGAGGTTTGTATTGGCTAGGTGACAAGTGGTATCAGCGAGAACACTTGTGAGTACGGGAATTGGATTGGTGGAGATGTTTATGGTATCAGTTACGGTTTGACAACCATTATTCACACTAACCCAATACGTGCCCATTTGAGTCGCATTGATTGAACTCGTTGTGGCTTGATTACTCCACAAGTAAGTGAGTCCCGTACTTGCTGGGGAAATTGTCGGACTCAATGTAATACCTGATCCTGTCCCGAAACAAATGGTGGTGTCATTAGGTAAACTAACAGTGAGGTTCGAAGGCGTAAAAACAGGCACAATCGTATCTACAACCACACAACAATTCACTGGATTGGAAACTGTCACATAAAGGGCATTGGTGTTGTTAGCAGTTATTGTATTTCCCGTTGTCCCATTTGACCAAAGAAAGGTTGGATTGGTTATTGCCGGCGCACTTACTGTTATAACTGATGATGAACAGGAAGAATTTTGACTAAAATTAATCGGAGCCGTACACGGTGATACGTACGTTAATAATGCTGGTGTAGGATTAACATTAAATGAGACTTGGTCTGCTGGTAGGTTCGTGTTTAACGGTCCTGAAAATGGGGGATAGTTCGTAACTGTAATTGTTGCCGGTGTTAATGTGAAACAACTTATGGCATCTTCGAGGTTGTCATTTAGGACCAATTGAAGGATATCTCGACTATTTGCGTTGGTCGTAAAAAATGAACCTGGTATGTAGTGTTTTCCATTCTTATAATCACTCGATCCTGCCGTTGGGAGCGGTCCAATGCCATGCCCAAGATTGCCTCCAGTATAACTAACCAGCTTCGCTGTTTGAAGCACGCCTTGTTTATTGGTCTTGGTAATGAATAATTTGGAAGATGTAGCATTATAGTTCGCAAAGCCATAAAACACATAAGAATTAGGTGTAACGGTTAAACCCCTCCCAACTTCTGTATTGACCCCATTTACATCATATTCTTTGCACCATGAGACATTTCCCAATAAATCGGTTTTAACAAGTCCAACTTTGAAATCGGTACAACTACTACTCATGCAGATATCGTCGCCGTGTTGCAGTACAATTAACGAATCTGTCCCATCATATTCGATAGCTGCTCCATAAAAACGCGCATCTGATGCTGTTGCAGGGTTAAACTCCAAGAACTTGGTTAGAAACACGACGCCGAGGTCACTGACTCCGACCAGAATGGTGCGCATGTTGGTGGCTGTGGCGTTTACGTATGACCGTCCAGTGATGAACATTTTTCCATTGATCATTTCAGTCGAGGCATTAAAATCGTCAAGGTAATCGTTCCCATATCCCGGAAAAGTAAGTCCGATAGAAGGTGTTTGCCAAATGGTAGCCCCGTTGGCACTCGAAATGGCCATCACTTTTCCGTTATAACCATTCGCATTATTCGTTTGTGATCCCGAAATAAAATACTTTCCATTTGCGTATTTCATCGTTGACAAATAGGTCTTACTTGTTGATTCTGCTTTAACCCAGTATAAGGCCCCTGTGGTTGCATTCATTTTAAACAGTAAGGATCCTTTAATTGTTGTCCCAGTTTTAAGCCAACCGCAGCCAAAAATAGTATCTCCAACGATATCGATATAAGAAACATCTGAATTGGATCCTGTTGCAACGGTATTTAATTTTTGACTCCAAACAACATTGTTATTGACATCTCTTTTGAGTACCCATGGCTCGTTGTTGTTGCTTGCGCCAATGTAAACATTGCCGGCGTTGTCGGCACACATAGTAATTGAATATTCATTATCAATGGCAGTGCCGATACTCGTTGACGTTTGTGAAAACACAACAAATGGACTAAAAAGGAGAATCCAATTAAAAAAATGTTTGATCATTTGGAGAAAACTAGTAATGATTTAAGAATCAGATTCAAAATTAGTCATAATTGCATAAATCTTTATTAACTATACTTTAATTAAGTAAGATTAACTTTTATTCTTTGATTCAAATTATTTTAAAAAAT
>CAIRMS010000198.1 GCA_903879765.1 uncultured Flavobacteriales bacterium | reverse complement strand
TTTTTTTAAACAAAACTTACAAGATAGTATCTGGCATTATTATTTTTCTTCAGGGGAGCTTTCCTACATTGCACAGTATAAAAATGGGCTTCGTACGGGAGAATGGAATTATTATTATAAAAATGGCTCTTCTTACCGAAAAGGAAGCTATGTAAACGATCTTCGCGAAGGAAATTGGCAAACATGGTATGAAGATGGAGTGCTTTTGATGAATGGGAACTATCAGCAGGGAAAAGAGGAAGGTTTGTGGTATAATTACTGGGAGAATGGTTCGCTAAAAAATAAAGCAGCATTTAAACATGGTAGCTTAAATGGAGAATGGCTTTCTTATACTCCCGAAAGTATATTGTCAAGTTCAGGGAATTATAAAAACGGTTTGAAAGTGGGGATTTGGAATGACTACTACAACAATGGTCGTTTAAAAGAGAAAGCTCGTTACAAAGTGTTTACTGAAAAAAACAAAACCCATGATATGGCTATCATGGGCTTAAAGGAAACTGTGAGTGATTATCATGGAAAATTTGAAGCTTATTCTCAAAGGGACTTTGCACTAAAATCAGAAGGAAAATACCGCAAAGGATTGAAACACGGGAAATGGATAGATTATTATCCAGGTGGTGTTGTTCCAACCATTATCTCAGAATACAAACACGGTGAATTACATGGTGTTTTTCAACAACGCGATCCACGCGGAAGGTTAGTCTATGAAATTCACTACAAAAATGGATTGAAACATGGGCCTTTCATTGTTTTTGGGGAAAACGGAAACATCGTTTCACAAAAAGAATTTCGATATGGCCGACAAGTTAGTAAGAACGGAGGCGGTGACTTATTTACTCCCTAATCCTTCAATAAATAGTGTCAATTCGATAAAATCATCCACACTAAGTCTTTCCGGTCGTTGAGTGACAAATTTCTCTGGCAACTGCGCATCTTGTGTCAGCGACTTAATTGAATTCCGAAGTGTTTTTCTCCTTTGCTGAAATGCAGTTTTCACAACACGCATGAACAACTTTTCATCACAAGGTAATGACTGACGCTCATTTCTCGTACAGCGAATTACGCCAGATTTCACTTTTGGTGGCGGAACAAATACATGTTCATCAACAGTAAAACAATATTCAATGTCATAAAAAGCTTGCATAAACACACTCAAGATTCCATATTCTTTCGTGCCAGGTTTTTCTGCTATTCGAACCGCAACTTCCTTTTGAAACATCCCCATGATTTCCGGAATTTGATTTCGGTATTCTAGACACTTAAATAAAATTTGAGAGGAAATATTGTAAGGGAAATTACCCGCAACAATGAATGGTTCAGGCCCCATTATTTCCGTTAAGTCTTGTCGTAAAAAATCAGCGTAAATTATTCGATCACCCATTAAAGGGTATTTGTGATGTAAATACTCGATTGATTCCGCATCGATGTCTACCAGAAAAAGTTCGATTCCATCATGCGATTTCAAAAAGTCAGTTAATGCACCCATACCCGGACCAACCTCAAGAACGCGTTTGCATCCTCTATGAAAAGTAACTTGATTGGCAATTTTCTCGCAGGTTTCAAGGTCTTTTAAAAAATGCTGACCGAGGTGTTTTTTTGGCTTTACGTTCATGATACTTTAAATTCTTCGATGACCGTTAAATTCGTTCTAAATGCTGCGAATTTCCCTCCGTATCGCTGCGCATGATCCTGCTGTAAAGCCTGAGCATATTTTGCGTGATACTCATCTAATTTCTCTGAAGTTGGAGCTAAATACAAGCATGAATAAGCTGAGCCACCGTCTTCCTCTCCTTGGATTTTTGAAATACGACACTCCAAAAAACAACCTGTCTCCATCACTTGTGGAATGTGAAGTTGGCGCATCCACTCCAACCACTCTTGTTCGATTTCTCGATCAATACTTACTGTTACATTATATAATACCATCCTACAAATGTAAAAAACTTGGGTGGATACTTCTTTTTAACACAACACAATAATCTGGAAATCTTACGTTTTATACATTTGACAACAAAAAAACCTATATTTGAATTCGTTAATTAACAAAAAGCTATGAAAAAATTATTGTTTCTCGCATTGTCAACGGTATTGTTGAACTCTGCAACATGGGCACAAGCATGTACGCCAGGTGCTAATTTCGTCGACTCAACCTATGGAGTTTGGCCGGATACGACACAAAACTTTCCTCCAGCGCTGGTAAATGTCGCTTATTCCACTGATTTGAACTTCAAAGTTCCAGCAACTGTAACAGCAGAATTAGATGCAACTGGTCAGTTTGTTGGCTCTCCTATTCAAGGATTCACTGTGACAGGTGTAAATGGACTTCCAAACGGATTCACGTATGCATGTAACATCAGTTCTTGTTCTTATGCAGGTGGAGCGAACGGATGTGCCAACATTTCAGGTACAGCTTCAACAGCAGGGACTTTTCCAATTACCATTGATGTTAACGCAACTGTATTGGTGACATTGTTTCCGGGACTTCCTCCTACTCCAGTGACTCAAACGGTTTCGTTTCCAGGATATAAAATTGTTGTAGGTTCAGCAGGTGTGATTGAGGGAATCATTTCTCCAATTTCTGTGAGTCCAAATCCAGCGAATGCAAGTATTACCGTGAATGGAATTACAGGAGGGATGAAAGTTTCAGAAATCATTTTAACAAATGTAGAAGGTAAAACGATTGAAAAAAGAAACATCGGAACTTCAACTAACTTAACATTTGATACAGCTGGATTGAATTCAGGTATTTACTTTGTTCACGTCGTTCATGCAAACGGTGTTGAAATCGTTAAATTCATGAAGAATTAAGAAAACTTCATTTCTTATGATAAGGGGGACTTCAAAAGAAGTTCCCCTTTTTTATTTGTAAAAGTGCATGTCCGTAATGTACTTATACACGGGTTCTGTTAAAAGATAACGAACGTCTTTTCCCTCTTTGATTGATTGACGTATAAAACTTGCCGAAACCTTCATAATTGGGGCGTCGTCACAAAAAACGACGTTAGGTGCATTCCGATATGGATGATCAATCGTTCCTTTTTGGGCAATTACTTCTGCCTCTTCGGAACTTGTTAATACGCGTGGATAAACGTAAATGGTGTGCTTTGCTAGGATGACTTCGTGATTATACCATTTATGAAAGGTCCTTAAATTATCTTCTCCCATAATTAAAGCAAAATCATGCTCCGGATATTTTTCCTTCAGATGCGTCAGTGTTGAAATCGTATAATTCGGTTTGGGTAAATGAAATTCAATGTCTGATACTCGTAACTTCAAGTTGTCCTCAATTGCTTCCCTGACGATATTTAAGCGATGTGAGTCCTTTAGTAAGGTAGATTTATCCTTCAATGGATTTTGTGGTGTCACAACCATCCATACTTGATCTACATCTGTGTGTTCAACCATGTAATTCGCAATGATTAAATGTCCGACGTGAATTGGATTAAATGTCCCGAAGTAGAGTCCTATTTTCATTTTTCAATAAAACGTGAAATTGCTGAATGCACTGATTGAATAGCCAAGTCTAATTGATCATTCACAATGATAACATCAAAATCTTTGGCTTGTTCAATTTCTTGTTCCGCTTTCGCCAAGCGCATAGTTATTTTCTCTAAAGAATCTGTATTGCGCGAGGTAAGTCGACGGGTTAACTCCTCCATGGAAGGAGGTTGAATAAAAATACTCAAGGCCTTTTCGCCCATGATTTGTTTTAAGTGAATTCCGCCAACAACATCTACATCAAAAATCACTGTTTTACCTTCATTCCAAATACGTGAAAGTTCTGATTTCAATGTTCCATAAAACATTCCTTCGTATACTTCCTCCCATTCGAGAAAAGCATTTTCATTTATGTATTTCTGAAAGGTGTCCTTTCCCAAAAAATAATAATCTATTCCATCTTGTTCTTTTCCACGGGGATCACGAGAACATGCTGAAATGGAAAAAGCAAGTTGATTCAAGTCCTTTAATAAGGCCTGAACGATGGTTGTTTTACCTGCACCTGAGGGAGCAGAAATGATGATGCATTTTCCTTCCATCAATCTATATTTTAGAGCGTGTTTAAGATTTGTTCCTTCATCTTTTCTAAGTTATCCTTCATGTCAACAAC
This sequence comes from uncultured Flavobacteriales bacterium, assembly GCA_903879765.1. GTDB lineage: Bacteria > Bacteroidota > Bacteroidia > Flavobacteriales_D > Crocinitomicaceae > UBA952. The sequence continues at coordinate 1,540 of CAIRMS010000198.1, read as the reverse complement.
TCTTTTTTGGATCTCTGCATGATTGCATTTGCTACCAAGTGTATTGATTTCACGTCCCATTTCTTGACAGATAAACCCAAGTTTCTTTCCATTTCGTGGAATGACCATAGTATTTAAAAAATAATCCAAATGGTTTGTGAGGCGCATTTTTTCCTCCGAAACATCTAATTTTTCAAGGTAATAAATCATTTCTTGCTCCAAACGATTTTCGTCAATTCTGACATCGGACAAATCGGTTAATGCTTTTGAAATACGGTCACGAATGACTTGAATACGTTCTGGTTCGAAGACACTAATCTCTTGAATTCCAATTCGGATTGATTCGATTTTTTCGGTAAAATCAGCATGCAAAGCTTCGCCTTCTTGTGCGCGAAATTGCGTGAGTTTTTGACATGCACTCAAGGCAAGATCCAAAATAAATTTCTTCTCCTCTTCGCTGACTTCTGGAGCTTGTTGATTCAGCACCTCTGGTAAGCGCAAAACCAACGAAAGATAATCGACAGGAGCTTCTGACCATGATTCATTCAGTTTCTTAACTTCATGGTAATAAAGTGTGGCAAGTTCGGTGTTAATTAATCCGTTTGATTGGTCCGCTTGACTCTCGATATAGATACCAAAATCAATTTTACCTCGGTCTAATTGTTCTCCAAGAAGTTTACGTAATTCCGACTCCAATTCTCTATAGGAAGATGGTATTCTCAAATTCAAATCCAATCCTTTACTGTTCAAGGAACGTATTTCGATGGATACTTTTTTTGCTTGGTATAGGCCATTGCTTTTTCCAAAGCCTGTCATTGATTGCAACATAAGTGCGTTTTTAAAAGTTCGTTATACTAAACTAGTCCTCAATTAATAAATCGGCATCAATTCCTTCGTTTTGTTCTTTGATAAACCAAGCAATTTCACTCATGATTTGACGTTTTTGCTCGTCTTCATGTGTAGCTTCCTCCACGTATTCTTTCAAAAGTAATTGTGATTCCAATAGTTCGTGTTCTGCAAATGGTCCCTGCATGTTCTCTATGATCGTTAAGCATTCCAGTGACTGCATAAAATCTCCTGTTGACGCGAGCATAACAAAAAATGGTAAATGTTCATCATAAGTCAATTTAGAATTCCAAATACTCGTTAATACTTTTTGTCTGAGCGCTTGTTCCTTTTCCTCAGAAAGGAATTGAATGAAAATTGTTTTAGCTTCAACTTTCTGAATATCCGATAGAAATCCTAAAATTGCTTTTTCAATGGTCAGTTCACAGCTGCGTAATTTTTCAAAAACAGAAGGTAAAATTGAAATGTCACCTTGTTGTTCAAAGATTTTTAGTGCTGAAAGGACATCCGTTTCATTATCGGATTCAAACTGTTTTAATGCCGCCGTAAGCTTTACTTTTTTTTGCTGCATGCTAGATTTTTGTGCAAAGTTACAAAATACAAAGGAGGGTATCTACTTACACGGATGTATGTCAAAGACAATTATGAAATTTTCATTGTTTAAAAGTTCACACAGTGTTTGATTTATGCTTGATGAACTTTTCGAAATTTGTAC
>CAIRMS010000197.1 GCA_903879765.1 uncultured Flavobacteriales bacterium | reverse complement strand
TGTGTCCACAAATTACGGTCAACATTCACGAAAACAGCTTGAGTTGGTTTGTCAAACTGAAAGGCGATTTGTCCTTCGTTTTCGTATAAATGCACTACCTTTTCTATCATTTCGATCATGTTTTCGCGTTGGAAGATTGGCTCGGGCATTTTAGCGAAATCCGAGAATTCGTTGGCGATTCGAGCTAAGCCATCAATTTGTTCAATGATCGAATGAAGGACATGGTTTAATTGTTTTTCCCCTTCTTCCTTTTTTGGATCGTAACTTCTCAACAGATGCTGAATACTTAACTTCATCGGTGTTAACGGATTCTTGATTTCATGTGCAATTTGCTGTGCCATTTCACGCCATGCGGATTCTCGTTCGGTTGAAGCTAATTTTTGCGCGGTAATTTTGAGTTCGTCTAATTTGTCGTTGTAGGCTTGCACAATCGCGCCAATTTCATCCTTTTGTTGGTATTTGATGTGCTTGTTCTCTTTTCCAAATTGGATGTTCGCCATGTGTTTTTTCAAGATGATCAAAGGCTCGATTAACCAATTTGAAACCATAAGTCCGATAATGACAGAAAGTGCAAGTAATAAGATGAACACATTGATGATCGAGGTTACAAAAGTTTCTATTTGATTCTCATATTCTTGTTGCTGGCCAAAATGTTGTAGGTTGACATAGCCAATTTCTTTGCGTTTTACATTGTATATCGGCAAATAAGAAGAGATAAAGGATAATTTACCAATATCTTCCGAATGAGAAAAAGAGCTTTTGTTTTTCGCTTGTAGCTCTGTTAATGCGACAGGATTCATTTGCTCACTGATGAGTCCAAGATCAAAAATCTTTGGTCTTGAGCTCGCTACAAGTAGTCCTCTGTGATCATAAACATTTAAGTCCGTGTGAAAAATAGACGATATTTTACGGAGGTTATTTTGTAAAAACTGTCGGTCATTTACGACATTCAATGAAGTATTCTTTGCCACTTTTGATCTTAATTCTTCTTGAATAGAGCTTAATTTGTCTTGGATATTTGAACGGGTAAATTCTTCATATTGTTTTCCAACAAAAATCCCACTACCTACACCATATAAGAGTAAAGAAAGGACTAACACTAAAATAAATGCGATTTGAATTTTAAAGGCAAAGGACAAGTTTACACCCGTCATTACTGCTTTTCCATTGATCAAGTAAATCATAATCATCAGCACGCCCCAAAATGAAAAGATATATGCGAATGAGGTAACGTAATCAAACCAACTTTTAGACATACTAGAGATAATGATGGCATTTTGCGTTGAATTTTTGTAAAAGTAATGGTGAAATCCATCACGCATAAACGTTCCCTCAATCTTGTGAGTGGGTAAAAGGGAAAATATAGAAACGGGATAATTAAATGCGCCTGATTGATGGATCAATTGTCCTTCAGCATATTTAGCAATAGAGTACTCTTCTAAATCCCGAATGACATTGGCTTGGTCTGAAATCAACAACCTTGGAAAACCTATTTCTTCTGGTATTCTCTTGGATTTCAGTCGAATGGACAGAAAAACAAAACCTGCTTCAATTTTAATTTTCTGTAGAATGATGTAGCTTAGTCCTTCTTCTTCATGCGGCATGAAATAGATGGATGGATCAATATCGGAGCATTTTCCATGTAATGAAATCAATTCATTTAGTTGCTGATAGGCATCTTGGTCTTTCGAGAAAAAGGAAACACCTTTATCGTTAAACACATCAAGCGATAAGTCGTATCCGTCCCAAACCCCATGAAAATATCTTTTTTCAAGGATTGCATTTAAGTTTCCTACTTCAATTACAGAAAATTCATCTGAATAAAATTGGCGGAAGATGCGATCTGATACAAGTTTTTCACGTAATTCTGAATACTCAATTTCTAAATTTACATCCCTTTCTGTCGCAATCTTTTTAGCATAAATTGCTCTGTTTTCTAGGTCTTTCTGTTCGTTTTTTTGAATTAACTCATGGACAAAAACGAACGAAAATAGACATAACAAAAGCAATTGGAAGGAGAATTGCTGCATGGATTCCTTTCTTCTGAAAAAAAGAAGATTGACAAAAATGACAATAAACGGAAAGATTAAGGTAAAATAAGAAAAGTCAGTTGGTCCTCCGAAAATCAAATACACAAAAACCACCACTACTGACCCAATTAATACAAAAAACCCATTCAGTTTTTGTTGACCAAGTCCTTCAATCATGCCAAAAAGCATTTTTTGAAAAGAGAGAAAGGTTAAGCCGATAACGCCAAAGAAAACAAATGAATTGCTATTTAAATCAAAAAATTGAAAGAAATTGACAGGAATGCTCGAATGCAACACGACCATTTTGATTAAGTAGGCAATGGTCA
>CAIRMS010000196.1 GCA_903879765.1 uncultured Flavobacteriales bacterium | reverse complement strand
GGAAAGATTGTTGATCAACAAACAGGAAAGCCATTAGAATATGTGTCCGTGAAGCTTTTTAAAGCTTCGGATTCATCAATCGTTACTGGAGCATTTACAGCTGTTGATGGTAAATACAGCATTCCATGTCAATTTGGTTCATATTTCTTAAAGGTAACATTTACAAATTATGACCCAATTTTGGTTTCTGCCATAACGGTTAAAACAGCCTTACCTATTTTCAATATTGGCACATTGAAAATGCGAAAAATCAGTGAGAAAACAGAACGTGAAATCAAGGTTATTGCGGAGAAAGATGTGTTAAAAGCTGGAATAGACAAAAAAATATACAATGTTGCCGAGGATTTAAACGTTCGAGGAGGAACAGCGAATGACATACTTCAAAGACTTCCATCTGTTGAAGTGGACCAAGATGGTAAAGTAATGTTGCGCGGTGAGGGATCTGTAACGCTACTCATCGATGGTCGTCCGAGTTCTTTGAGTGGTGGAAATGGTAAAACATTGTTGGATGCCCTTCCTGCGGGTTCTATTGAACGCATTGAAATAGTTACGAATCCTTCAGCAAAATATGATCCGGATGGAACATCGGGGATTATTAACATCGTCTTAAAAAAGAATAAATTAAATGGATTTAATGGATTGGTTTCAACGAACTTAGCAACTACTTTTCAAAAAGGAGGATATGTAGGCGAGGGCAATTTGTCATTGAGTTACCGAACAGGTATTTTTAATATTTATGGTACATACAATGCACGTTACCTGGAAGGATACAGAAACAATTATTCAACAATCACGCAAGGTTCGGGGAGTTCCTATTTTAACTTGGATCAAAGTCGTGTTGGGACAGATTTAAATGCTGGTCAAACCTTTCGTTTTGGAATGGATGTCAACTTAAAAGCGAGAAATACGCTTGGATTCTCCGCGACAGGAAACATTGGTGTACGAGACAGAACAGGTGATTTATGGAATTCATCATACGATTTACTTGGTCAAAGAGATAGTCTTTGGCTACGTTCATCTTACGATCCTTCGCAACAACGGAATGTTGATTTTAATGTGAATTATAAGTACGATTTGAAAAACGAACGAGGGAATTTAACGGTTGATGCAACACAATCCCTTGGGAACGAAAATATCCAAGGATTTTACACGCAAAACTACTACACACCAGATTCAACATTAACAAGTTATCCATCACTTATTCAAGAACTACGAAACACGGAAAAAAACAACATTACTACGCTTCAAACGGATTTCACCTATTTGTTTCCAAAATTAGGCGCACGATTTGAATCCGGCGTAAAAGCTATCATTCGAGATCAAAGCGTCAATCCTGTTTCTAATACTTATAACTGGACGACACAAATGAATGAAATCGATAGTCTTGCCAATTTTCTTTACGAGTACAATGAGCAAATTTACAGCGTTTATGCAGTTTACGGTCAGCAAATTAATCGCGTTAAGTTTCAAGGTGGACTGCGCGCAGAGAATGCGTATCAAATACCAAATTTGGTAACTGATTCCATTCGCATTGTCAATAGGTACATGAATTTATTTCCTTCTGCCCATTTGCGTTATGTACTGAAGCCAAAATCAGAAATCAGTCTAAGTTATAGCCGTCGCATTACACGTGCCTCGTCTGCGGATTTGAATCCATTTACGAATTACTCTGATCCATTTAATTTACGCACTGGAAATCCCTACTTACAGCCAGAATTCATTCACTCCTTTGATTTAGGTTATTCCTTGGAAAAAGCGAAATACTCCATTACTGCAAGCACCTATTATCGCAATAGTACAGGTGTTATTTCTCGCGTGAAGGAGTTTTATGAAAATGGAACAAGCGCTGTGACATTTATGAACATTGCAGAAACAAAAAGTCTTGGAACTGAATTCGTTTGTATGTTCCGTCCGAAGACTTGGTGGAAAAATACTTTTTCATACAATGCAAATTATATTTGGTACACAACGAATCAAGTAGACTTGCCAAACCGTCAAGGATTTAACCACAATTTCAAGTATAATTCTTCTGTTGAATTCTGGAAGAAAACAGCAACACTGCAATTAAGCTTGACTTACAATGGTCCAAGAGTTACTGTACAAGGAATTGCACAACGACAAGGCCCGATTGATTTAGCTTTTGAAAAGAAACTTCAGGGTGGAAAATGGTCTATCGGCGCACGTGTAACGGACATCTTTAATAAACAAGGATTCTACATGCAAGTGAATCGACCTGGAGTTGAACAAACGGCCGAATTCAAATGGTTAACAAGACGCCTCTACATTTCCGCAAGTTACAAGTTTGGTAAGCTCGAAATGTCCAATAAATCTAAACTTCCAGGAGCGGAAGGAGGAGCAGAGTAAGCTTAAGAAAGTTTAGCCGAAACCTGTTGCAAACGAAGGATTTCTACTTGGATGTCCATCGGGATTTTCGTAGAGTCCAACTGATGAAGTTCTTCCATTCCTTTTTCTTTCCACTGATGAATGACTTGTAAAAAACGCATCGAATCTACTAGTTCAGACAATTTTACTTCTTGTAGATTTAATGACTTCATGTCATTCCAGAACATGGACCAGAATTGATAGTTTCGCTTTAATTGTTCTTGAACGTATACCAAACTCAGAAAGGACTTTACTTCTCCTACTTCCTTTAAAAGACGTGAGCGATTGGCTTGAAAGCAATGAAAGTGATCTTCTATCCGTTTAGATTGACTTTGTATTAATTCTTGACAGTGTAATACTTCATCGAACGTATATCCCAACGTTTCTGATGCCAACTGTAAGAGTTTTAAGCGCTTTTCTTTTGCTGGAAATAGCAAAACGTGATCTGCCTTTTGAATCAATTCCTGCCGACATTGAAATAAGTTCATTTCAACTGCTTCATCCAAATCTTCATAGTTGGAAAGCCCTAAATGATTCGAGGCCTCAGCGGGTGTCACGCGTTCTTGTTTTTGCGCATTTTGATGTTCAGGAATTCAATCACTAAGGAATAAACTAAGGCGAAATAAATATAACCTTTCTGAACGTGTTCTCCAAAAGACTCCGCAATTAACATGACTCCAATGGTTACGAGGAATCCGAGTGCAATCATTTTGATGGTTGGACGTTTATTAATGAAATCGCTAATCGGCCTTGCAAACAGCAACATGACGATCATCGAGATAACAACTGCTAGAACAATAATGATTAAAGGATTTCCATGCGTTTCATGTGAAATATCATTTGTCATCCCAACTGCTGATATAACGGAATCAAAACTAAAGATAAAGTCAATGATCACAATCTGCAAAATAACACCACGCAAAGTGCTTTTTATTTTCGATTTATGTCCTTCTTCCATTCCTTTGACACTGGAATGCATTTCAGTAACGGACTTGTAAATCAAGAATAATCCACCAATTAATAAAACCAAACTATGTCCTGTAAAAGATTGTCCCATTACCGTGAATAAAGGATGTTGATCCAATGTCATCACCCAAGAAATAACACTTAACATTAAGATACGAATGACCAAGGCTAAACTTAATCCGATTAAACGTGCCTTGCGCTGTTTGACAGCAGGAAGCGGATCCGTTACAATGGAAATAAAGATAATGTTGTCAATCCCAAGAACGATTTCCAACAAGGTTAAAATAAGGAGGTAAGTCCAACCTTGAACTGTTTCTAAAATTTGAAATGACGAGAGTAAATGTTCCATGTAAGTTTACTAGTTTCTTAAAAATTCAAAATATCGATTTAAGTCTGTGGCATTGTTACGGTCATCTGTTTGGACTTCCAATACCTGCGTTTCACAACTTTCCTCAAAGAACAAAGGTAAATATTCTTCCAATTCATCCAAGGAAGTAAGTGTTTTCGTTTGAAGTCCAAAAGCTTGAGCAATGGATGCAGGACTTTTCGCTTGTTTTGCCTCGAAATAACGTTCTCTTTGCTTCGATTCTGCTGGTCCTGAGATAATCTGGAAGATTCCGCCACCGTAGTTCTGAATGACAATCATTTTGAAATTACGAGGGAAAGGTTCGTACCAAAGGGCATTGCTGTCATATAGAAAAGAGATGTCACCGCTAATCAGAACATGTTGCTTATTGGATTGAACAATGGCTGCACCAAGCGCTGTACTCGTAGATCCATCAATTCCGCTCGTTCCACGGTTGGACTCATAGCGAACACCGCGAATTGGATCGAATAATTGCGCATAGCGAACAACGGAGCTATTTGCTAAATGCAAAACCGAGTCTACTGGAAGTAAATCCTGTATCGTTTGAAAAACTTGAAGGTCTGTCAAATGGGTGAATTCTGAAACAAAGTCCAATGCGCGGTCTT